>CAMEXG010000050.1 GCA_945947045.1 uncultured Spirochaetales bacterium
AACAAATGGAATATAACCTTCTAGGTTTTATTATATTATCCGTAATACGGAGGGATGTTTATGAAGAAAATGATTATTGCCTTCTTGGCAGTGACTCTCGTTTTTTCATTGATTGGCTGTGATGCAATGCTGAATGTAATGGAAAAAATGAGCAATAACGTGGCTGGAACAGAAAAGAAAGTCATTGAAGACTCTCTCAATGCAGCAAAGACTGTTCCAAGTGAGAAAAAAGATCCTGTAAAAGATGGATCTGTAACCACAACAACTTTCACACAGTCTTCAGGGGAAGAATCAAAACCTCTTTTTTCTATTGTAGAAAAGAAAAATACAGAATCAACAACTACTGAGCTTTCTTTTGGCTTAGGTGAGACTAAGATCGAAATTCCTGTAAAAGCTGATTCCGCTGAAAAACTCGCTAGTGTCGAAGCTGTCCTTACTCCGACAGATTTGACAGATGTAATCAATGGCCTTAAGTCTGGAAGTAAGATTGAGATTGAAGCAGAACTCAAAAAGCCAGCTGATGGAGATTCCAAGAAAGCCGCTGAGGGAACTCAGAAGGTCATCAATGTTCTCGTTGAATCCTTGAACATTGATCTTACACCAAAGACATCAAATGAGATTGAGGCAATAGAAGATCCTGAAGAAAAGCAGGCAGCTGAAAACATGAATAAGGCATTAGAGACAGTGAACATGATTCTTGGAAATACCTCTTCAGAAGAAGAGCCAAAAGAAATGACACAGGCAGATGTCGTTGTTCTTACAGCTCTTAACAATGTCATATTCAATAATGTGGAAGGTGTTGTAGGTACATTGGCTACTATTAATAATAAAGAGGCATCTGATGAAAGTAAGGATAAAGCATCAAAGCAATTAATGGAAACAGTTTTGAATGAGGCTACTACACTTGTAGATATCGTATCTGTTGTTCCTTCCGATATGGCAAGTGGTATCCTTGGTGTATTGGATTCGTTTATGACTTCTTCTGGTAAATAAGGTTAGGGGGAATAAGAAATGAAAAAGATTATTACAATAGCATTAGCTCTTATTGTTTCCATATCAATGGTTTTTGCTTCTAGTGTATTTGATGATTTCAAAGCTGACCTTGTTACCAATGAGAGCAAAGGTTTTGCCGAGTCTTTGGAAGGCTATAAGCCATCTAACCCACAGAGCATGGGAATGGGTGGAGCAGGTCTTGCAATTAACGATAGTTTGGATTCTCTTTTCAGTAACCCATCTATTCTTGGTCAGGGAAAGGTAAGATTCTCTATTCCTTCTGCAACTGTAACTGTCAATCATGTCTATGAGTTAGTTAAGAAGGGCGAAGACGGGAAGAGTGCTCTCGACAAGATCCAGACAGCCATTAAGGAAGGAGCAGCGGATAATATCTCTGATTTGGTTCCTGTAGTATCAAGTCTCATTGGAACAGGTAAGAGTAAGATTGCAAGCGTTGAAGCTTCCGTCGGTATGCTTGCCAACGTATTCGGCTTGGCAATGAACGTCAACGATACAGTCCGCTCCTTTGACGGTACAGTATTTGATGACTTAAAGATTTCTGCTGTAATGGGCTTGGGCTTCGGAATTGGAAATGACGACGTTAGATTGAATGTTGGTTTCACAGGTAAGATCAATGTTAATGCCTTCTCTAAGAGAATCTCAGTAAACGATGCAATGAATTTCAATGAAGAGACTATTAATCAGCTTCCATTTGCTATTGGTTACGGTATTCCTTTCGATGCAGGTGTTTCACTAAAGTTCCATTCATTGAAAGCTACTGCAACACTTACAGACATTAATATCTTAGGTCTTGGTGATTATAAGTATGATATGATCCTTGTTGAGGATGTGACTACTAGACTTAATTCAATCGATGCCATCTCCGGTGAAGCAACAAAGATTAGAGAAAACTCTGTTTATCAGTTTACTCCGAAGATGAAGCTTAATGCCGGTATCGCTTTTGATACAGAGTCTTCAACAGGTATCAAGCTTGCTTTCGACGTTGTGGATATTCTCTCTATTCCGGACGCATTGGACGCTGGATATAGCACAAAGGGTGTGGTACTCGGCCATACAAAGATTGGTGCAGAGTTCTCTCTCTTTAACTTCCTTAAGGTTAGAGGTGGTCTCAACAGTGGTTACTTCACACTTGGTGGAAGCGTAAACCTCGGATTCATCACAATCGATGCAGCTTACTTCTGGGAAGAACTTGGTGTTGTTGCAGGAGAGAAAGGTCTTGATGGTCTTTCACTCAGATTCAATATCGGTTGGGATAACTAATATATCTATATATAAGGATAACTGCCGGGAAACCGGCAGTTTTTATGAATGAGAAGAGTAGCTAATATTATTTTCATTTTTCTTACGATTGCTTTGGCTATAACGATTTTTCTTCTCTCCAGCGATACGGGAGAAGAATCAGGATCAAAAAGCTCCAGCATCACGGAAATGATTCTCTCAATTCTAGTTAAAGATTTTGATGATATGAGCCTGAAAGAGAGGCAAGTGCTGATAAATAAGTATTCGTTCTTAATCAGAAAGCTTGCACACTTTTCAGAGTATGCCGCTTTTGGTTTCTTATTATACGGATCCTATTATTCATTTAACACATCAATTGTCGTTAAAAAAAGAATGATGATCCTTAATACTTGGTTGTTTGCAACACTATATGCCGTAACAGATGAGCTGCACCAGAAGTTTGTAGCAGGAAGGGGACCCAGCATTAGAGACGTAATGATCGATAGTATGGGGGCATTATTTGGAATCCTGGTTTTTCTTTTTCTTGTCAATGTTATAAAAGCAATAAAGAAGAATAAATTAATGAAATGAAAATACCCCGATGAGGATTCTCTATCGGGGTTACTTGTTAAACGCGCATACAGGACATCTCCTGTACGTCTGGGACAGTCCCTTCTGTGGCAACCTGGTGAAAACCATTTAAGTCCGTAGCTTTAATCTAACATTGATTTCAATGATTGTAAATATGAAAGTTATATAATTTTGTCGCAATTTTACATAAAATTTTGAACAATCTATATAGGTTTGTATTAGAATTCACATAAGAATACCTGATACTATATCTGATGGTTTTTGTTATCAATAAAAGAATTACTTCATTTTATCCCTTTTTGTCAAAAAAAATAGAGGCTAAATAGTCTCCCTATACTTCTCGTTTTATATCATTACATTCTCAAGACAGCTTTAATGCATCCACCTCGATCTGAAGCAGCCTGGGCTTCGATGATGTCGTTGAATGAGTAGAATTTCATTAGTTCATCAATAGGGAAGTGACCCTATCTGTAGTAGTCAAGAAGCTTTGGTAAGAAGAGTTTTGGAATAGAATCAGCTTCAATTACTCCGACCAAACTCTTTCCGTCTTATTTGATGTACCTTCCATTACCTCTATGTGTATTTGATGTTTTCTTAACGTCGAAGTTGCCACATGATGGAGTTTTGGTTATCCTTTTCATATGTTTGGTTTCTACATCAAAAAAGCATTCTTCGACGGTTGGGACAATTTTATTCAGATGGTCCTTCAGAATATCATCTACATTGTGTTTTTCCTTCTAATAGTGGGATCTATAGTTGTTTTTGGTGACAACCTGGTTTTCTTTCTACCTGTCGCCATTGCAATAATGTTTTTGTTTTGTCTTTCCATGGGCGGAACATCTTCTGTTGTCTATAACTGGTCTCAATATAAAAGTGAGACATGGAGACCGTTTATGAAGGGAGTTGGAAGGAATATTAGACACTCAATGTTGTTCTTCCTATGTATTATGGTTCTTTTCCTCTTATTCTTCCTTGTTATTCCTTTCTATTTATCTTTCAATAACATCCTAGGAACAGTCTTCGGTGTAATGATGGTATGGCTTGCTATCTTCCTATTGCTTGTTCTGCCATATTACTTTCCTTTGATGAATCTTCTTCCTGGAGACGGCCCCTTTAAAACCCTAAAAAAGTGTTTCATTGTGGCTGGAGACAATCTTGGATACACAATACTACTGCTTATTCATAATATTCTTGACATTGTTTTGACTGTAGTGACTATGGGACTTCTTCCTGGTTGGTGCGGACTTATGCTTGGTGGCCAAGATATGATGAAACTCTTGATGAAGAAATATGATTGGATAGAAGAGAATCCAGGAAAAAATAGAAAAGAGATGGATTGGTCTGAAATATTATATGATGAAAAGGAGACCTTGGGGCCAAGATCATTAAAGAATATGATTTTCCCTTGGAAGTAAAATGAGAGAAGTTGAACTTAAAGCTCATGTTGATGATTGGGCTGTTGTAAAAGAAAAAATCGAATCAATCTGTGGACCGGGAAATATTGTTTCAAAACGTGACCAGTATTTCCATAAACCAGGAGAGAAGCATCAGGCATTCCGCATTAGAGATAATAACGGAAGCATGGAGCTTACAAGTAAGCAGACTGGCCAGAATGAAAATGGCGAAGATAACTTGGAGTATGAGTTCTCTGCTCCTATAGGCGAATATGACAAGGCGTTGGGCTTCTTTAAGAATCTAGGGTATGAGCCATATTTCAGGAAGTATAAGAATGGTTGGGAGTGGACAATAGATGATGTCCACATCGAGTTATTGGAAGTCAACGATCTTGGTTTCTTTTTGGAAATGGAGATTCTCATTCCATTTAAATCTTCAGAAGAAGATGTAAGTGATTCTCAGTTCCATTTACAGAAGCTATTAGCCAAGTTCGGTATTTCTAAAGACCAGATTTGTTCCAAGAGTTATAGATCCATGATACTTAAGGAGGATGATTAATGGAGTTCAGAGCCAGTCATATCCTTGTAAAAGATCAAGGGAAAGCTGAAGAAATATATAACAGAGTGAAGAACGGTGAAAGCTTTGCTTCTCTTGCTCATCAATACTCGACTTGCCCAAGTAAGGAAAAGGGTGGAGATTTAGGCTGGTTTAAAGAAGGGCAGATGGTTCCACCCTTTGAAAATGCCGTCAGAAGAATGAGTACTGGAAGTATTTCCAAACCTGTAAGAACTCAGTTCGGTTGGCATGTCATTAAGAAAACAGGAGTCAGAGGATGATTGTAATATATACAGATGGCGGATGTTCAGGTAATCCTGGTCCTGGCGGATGGGCTTTTGTTGTAAGCGAAGCGGGCGAAATAAAAGAGTATCGTAGTGGTGGAGACAAAGCAACGACAAATAATAAGATGGAGCTTACTGCAGTCATAAATGCTCTGGAATATGCAAAAAGTATAGGGGAATGTGACATTACAATTCTTACTGACAGCCAATATGTAAAGAATGGTATCACACAGTGGATTTTCTCTTGGAAAAGAAACGGTTGGCGTACAAGTGGAAAAGCTCCGGTAAAGAATATGGAATACTGGGTGGAGCTTGATGCTCTTAACCAAGAGCTGAATGTAAATTGGCAGTGGGTGAAGGGACACGCAGGTATTCTTGGCAACGAAGAGTGTGACAGACTTGTAAGAATGGAGACTGCAAAGTATTTATAATGTTTCTGTAATAATGAATGAGTGGCTGTTTCATAACGAAGCAGCCATTTTTATTCTTGATATTGACTATATTTTTAATTAACTAAAAGAGTTTTTGTTAGAAGAAAGGATGAATTGAATACAATTATTGTAACTTCCCCCTAACTTAAGGATTGAATGATAGTCTACCGAAGTTGTAACTACTAGGTGCATAACTGATTTAGAATTCTTTCTAATTGTACATATAGAATAATGCCTTGGATTTTTTTGTAAATATGCAAAGATGCAGAACGAATTAACGGACGTTACAGAACAAAATGTGGAGGAGTCATGGAGAAAAACAGGACTATTGTCGTTAAATGAGGGGTAAGGCAAGTGTCAGACCTGATTGGATAGCAATCAGTTTAAAACTGGATTCTTTTTGCTAAGCCTATGATAAAGCTATGGCTTTGGCACAAGAATAACTAGAGGATCTTTATAAGTCCTTGGAAACTGTAGGCTTTGAAAGAAAAGAAGTAAAGACTGCCGGTTTCAATGTCAGTACCAAATGTGATAATGTAAAAGACAAGAATGGCAATAGTGTCCTGATGTTTCTTGGTTATAATATAGAGCATTCCTTGAAAGTGTCCTTTGACTTCGATCTAAAGAGACTCTCTGAAACTTTGATTGCTATATCTATTTGTAAAGCCAAGCCCAACGTGGACATTAAATTCACTGTCAAAGATGATAGTGGGGTGAAAGAAGAAGTGCTGAGGAATGCCACAATAAATGCAAGAAGAAAGGCTGATATACTCGCCCTCTCTTCTGGAGTGAAATTAGGGAAGATTGTTAGTATCGAGTATAGTTGGCAAGATATTGAGCTTTACTCCGATACAAAATACTTTGATGCAACGTCTCTCTCAAAAATGGCAAATATTGATATAGAACCGGAAGATATCAAGATAGAAGATGTTGTTACTTTTATTTGGGAAATAGAGGACGATGACTCTTCCTATGATCTATAGGAGGTTGTCTTCTTCTTTGTTTTCAGAGGAGGAAGATTCTTCTTCTGGCTTTAGGGAAGAATAGAGAAGGGCATAGAACTCTCTTTCTTTAGATAGGTACTCAATAGCATCCAGATTCTTTCCGTCATAGAGTAGTATGGCTTTTCCTTCCTCTATAGCCTTATCTTTTTCTCCTAATGATTCGTATAGGGACATAAGCCTTGTTCTTACATCAAGATTACCTGGGTTTATGTCTCGAATAATTTCAAGTGTTTCTTTCTCTTTTTCTTCTTGATGAGTATTTCTATAAATTAGAGATTTCAAGTATTGAAAACGAATGTTATGGGGATAAAGAGAAATGCCTTTCTCCACTTCAGAAAGCGCTTTATCAAAATCATCCGCTTCATATAAAGAATAGACATAATTCCACCTTACTCTCTCGTCTTCGTCTTGAGAGAGAAAAGTGGAATAAACTTCTGCAGCCTCCATTCCCTTCAATCCTTCAGCCTCAGAGAGAGAAGAATAGTCTTTCTTTGTCTGACAAGATGATAAAAGAATGGAGAGCAAGGTTATGACAATACTAATTGAGTACAGTCTTTTCAATTTCGATCACCTGATCTCTATAAAGGTTGACGATGTTTGAACCATAGTCTGCAATAAGCTGGATCATATTTCTTGGCTCAGGACCCTTGTCGACGCCATTGAGTCTGTCTCCTGCATCTCCAAGTCCAGGAAGAATGTAAGCCTGCTCATTGAGAATTGGATCCATCCAGAGAGTATAGACTTCAGCTTCAGGAATGGCTCTTGTAATTCTGATAGCACCCTTTAGTGCAGATATTACGTTGATAAACTTTATTGACCTTGGCTTTACTCCCTTTTCCTTCAGATATTTTACTATTGTAACAAGAGAACCACCTGTTGCGTTCATAGGGTCGGCGAAGATCAAATCCTTTCCATCAAGGGACTCTAGAGAGAAGAAGGATCTATCCAAATCCAAGACATAATCCATGTTATACTCTTTCTTGCTCTCGTCTCTCTTGATCTTAAAGAGGGCGAAAGGTGTGATGGTATCATCTGAAGAGTAATCCTGGAACTCCTTACTGATGATCATTGAAGGAAGAAGAGCTCCACGAAGCATGACGCACATTACACTTGAGTGAGCCAGTTCGTCTACATCCGGAATCTTATGGACGGCATAGTTTCTGACTGGATTTGTTACAGGTGTCATCTGAATCATAGCTCTTTTGTTGTTCAGATTCTTATCTGCAAAAGAGTGTGCAAACATCAATTCGTAAGCTCTCTGAATATAATACAAGAATTCTTCGTGTCCTGTTTCAGGGTTTCTGAGCTTGGCAATAATTCTACTTGCCTCACCATGCTGTTCTCTTGGTGTCTCGAAAGAGTAGACATGTATTCTATCGTTACCGGAGCAGATTTCTTTTAGCTTTGCTCCGATTTCAGCGGCAGATTCGCTCAAATCGTCTTTTGCCTTTTCATCTGATGGATCATTGTCTATTCTTGAGCAGGCATCAAGACTCTTGTCATAAAGAGTATGCACAGCTTGGATGTTACTCTTGTCTTCTTCCGTAAGAAAGCCGTCTAAATCTTCGGCATGAAGGATGATTTTATTCATACTGGTCTCCTTATTTATACTATAGTGCCAAGTGCCCATCCTCCTCAATTGGAAATAATGGGAAAGAGAGATGAAAAAAACGAAAAGAGTGGGTAATAAAAAAGGTAGTCATTACTTTTTGTTATATTTGAACTCTTTTTCCTTATGAATGGACTTTAACGAAAAAAATGATTTTGTTAGAATAAAAGGACGAGGTATAGCATGAATCTAGTATTTCTTGGCCCTCCGGGAGCAGGTAAGGGCACAATAGCAGCTGTTGCGAAGAACGCATTGGGTGTTCCTCACATCTCTACTGGAGATCTATTCAGAGAGAATATTAAGAATGAAACTGAACTTGGAAAAGAAGTAAAGGCTATTCTTGCTTCTGGCGGTCTTGTTCCAGATTCCGTCACTATCAAAATGGTCGAAGAGAGACTGAAGAGAAGTGACTGTGATAAGGGATATATCCTAGATGGTTTCCCTCGCACTATCCCTCAGGCTGAAGCTCTTAAGAAGATGAGTAAAGTAGATGGCGTCATCAACTTTGTCTTAAGTGAAGAAGAGATAATCAAGCGTCTCAGCGGCAGAAGAATGTGTAAGAGCACAGGACGCACATACCATATTCTTTTCAATCCTCCTAAGGTAGAGGGAATCGACGATGAGACAGGTGAAGAGTTGATCCAAAGAGATGACGATAAGCCGGAAGCAATCAAGCACCGCTTGGAAGTCTACAATGAATCTACAGCTCCTCTTATCGACTTCTATAAGAAGGAAGGTGTTGTTCTCGACCTTGTCTGCACAAATGATCCGAAGGAGACAGAAGAGAACTTCTTCAAACTTATCAAATAGTAAGGTTATGCGATTAACCTATGACAAAACTCACCCTGGGCTGTAATATAGTTCGGGGTGATTTATATGAATGATATAAAAGCTTTTTCTATAGTTAGTTCTGAATTCGTGTCTCCTCTTTTTCCCTTAAAGGGCGAGGATGTAAAACTCTCTGTAGCTTTTTCTAAAGCTCCTGACTCTGTATTTATCAAGTACGATACAGATATGGGCCTTGTGTTCATGAAAGAGATGGAAAAAGACGGAGAAGTCAACGGTGGGGTGAAGTACTCTCAGACTGTTCCTGTCACTACGGACGGGGAGAAGTTCAGATGGTTCTTTGTATTCTTTATTGATGATAAAAGCTATTATGTCGGAAAGAAGGGTGTTACAAGATATACTCCAAGCCAAAACAACCGTTTTTCCATCATTCCTTCCCTGGAGGCTCCAAAGTGGGTTGCTTCCTCCACTTGCTACCAGATATTCCCCGATAGATTCTGTAACGGTGACCCGAAGGTCGGGGCAAAAGCGGGAGAGTATGAATTTGATGGTGGCTCAGTCACAACACCGGAGTGGACTGATGAACCTAAGACTTGGAATGAAAGCAGATGTTGCGACTTCTATAACGGAGACTTGAAGGGAGTGGAGGAAAAGGCTGATTATCTATTATCGCTGGGTATTACGGCCCTTTACCTTAATCCTATATTCTCATCAAAAAGCGTACATAGATATGACACTGTAGATTTCTCTCACATCGACGAGAAACTGGGAGGAGACAAAGCACTTTCAGAGATGGTGGAGACTCTCCACAGAAAGGGAATAAAAGTCATTCTTGACATCTCTATTAACCACACAGGTCTCGATGCTGTCTGGCTTAAGAAGGCTAAGGAAGACGAAAACAGCGACGAGCATGACTTCTATTATTTCAATAGTGACGGATCAGTTGCCTGCTGGCAGGATGTAAAGACCCTTCCTCAACTTAGGTACTCCTCGGAACTCTTAAGAAGATACATGTACAAAAACAGTGATTCTATAATGAAAAAGTTCCTTCTTCCTCCTTTCTGTATCGATGCATGGAGACTAGATGTATCTCCGGAAGTGGGAAGAAGAGGCGACGACCAGCTATGTAAAGAAGTATGGAGAGAAGTTAGAAGCGAGATGCACAAAGTAAAGAAAGACGTGTATCTGGTGGGAGAAGACTGGGACGACACAGCTCCATATATGGATGGCGACATCTGGGACGGAACTATGAACTACTATGGATCGGGAAGGCCTCTGAGAAGCTGGATGGGACAGAGAGATAGGTTTTTGTCTGAAGGAACAGGTCACAGTGCCGGAGAGGAAGAGCCTTGGAGCGGTGAGGAGGAGAGCTCTGCGTTGATGGAAGCTTTGTATTCAGTATCTGATCAGAACGTGTTTTTCCAGATGAATCTGTTCGATTCCCATGACACTCCAAGACTTCATAATGATAAAGCCATCTTTGATAGAGATATCTACAAAGGTGTAGTCATGGCTCTTTATATGCTTCCAGGTATGCCTAATCTCTACTATGGGGACGAAGTGCTTCTAAATGGAAAACTGGGAAGTAATGAAGGCGCCAGATATCCTATGGAGTGGAGGGAAGAATACTGGGACAAGGACATGCTTTCTTTCTATAGATCAATGGGAGAAGCAAGAAAAGAGGATTGGCTGGGTTTCTCTTCTTACTCTGTCATCCCTCTGGACCATAAAGCTTTTGCTGTCATAAGGTTTATTAAAGGAAAAGCATTGGTTGGTATCATCAACAGAGGAGAGAAGAGGGAATTGGAACTTCCTCTCTTCCTCCTTCCAGGAGAGAAAATAAGTGTCATTGTGGGTGGAGGTGACGCCAAGAGGGACGAAGATAGGCTAAAGATAAAAGTTGAAGATAAAGAGAGCCTTTTGATAAGACTTGAAAACTAAATTGTTTACTTCGATTCTCTGTGCAATAATTGAATTGGAGGAATTTATGAAAAGAATAGTCCTTTTATTGGTATGTATCCTGTCTCTCTCAATGGTTTTCGCCGCTTTTGACAAAAACGAGAGTGACAGACTCTTTTATGAAGAGAATGATTATGAAGCTGATTTCGCTTATTTGTCAGAGGCCCTGAAGAGTGCCGAGAATAATGAAGAGAAGGCTGAGATTCTCTGGAGAATGAGCAGAACTAGACTTACTCTTACAGATGAAAACAAAGAAAGTATGACAGAAGCGGAAAGACTCGCAGGCTATGGAGACTATGGTGCAGACGACAAGCCAAAGAGCGGCGATACTTCTTCTGCCTTCTATTATGCCTATGAATCTCTCAAATGCTCTGAGACACCCAATGGATACCACTGGAAGGCAAGTGCCGTAGGTAGGGCTGGACAGGAGCATGGAGCTTTGAACAGCCTTGGGAAGGCTGATCCCATGAGAAAGCTTGAAACAAAGGCTCTTGAAGGTTTCTCTTCATTCCCTTTGGAGACAGACAGCTGGTATGTTCTTGCAATACTGTATCGTTCGCTTCCTGGAAAGCCCATTAGTTTCGGTAATGACAACTTTGCCATCTCTTATATGAGAAAGTGTCTCATGACACAGGATATGGGAAGGACAAACGGAACCAACTATCTTGAACTTGCAGAAGAGCTTTACAAGAGAGATTGGGATGCAAAGAAAAGAACAAAAGAGTTCCAGTCAATGTTGAAGAACTGGGAAAAGAACCAGAGTAAGGGTTGTACCGAGTACAACAAATACTATGAAGGATATCTTTCCCAGAATGGTTCTCCTTTCTGGGTCGCAGCATCCTTAACCAGTATTTCGGACCGTCAGGAGGCGATTGCACTTCTGCAGTATGGAATATCAATCATAGATTGGAAGCTTCCTCAAGTGAAGGGAGAGCAGAGAAAAGCAAAAATGGATAAAGAGAGAGCAAAGCTTGAAGCTAAGCTTA
>CAMEXG010000051.1 GCA_945947045.1 uncultured Spirochaetales bacterium
AGTACCCGCTCTGGCCTTAGTTGTTGACGGTATACTCGTCCCCCAAAAAACTTTCGAGAATAAAAGGGTGGTTGTTCTTTGGCCAATTACTTATTCCATAACCGTAAGTTACGCTGTCTCCGACACATGCCACTTTTATTGTGTCTTTTCCATTTTTATAAAAATGTACCCCCGATAACCCCTTGAAGTAGAGATATGAGAATGCAAAGGCGGGTATCAGAGATGTCGAAAGTAGTGTTGAAAGTATAATTTTTCGGAAAGAATTTTTACTCATTTTGGACTCTTATTGAAAAAATACGCAACGACAGTGTTAGGAACAAAAAAAGTGGCAATGCGTAATAATACAACATAGAAACTGTTTTAGGTTTATATAGGGTCTTACACTAAAAATAAGGAGAGATAAAATGAAAAAGGCGGTTATTATTTTACTTGTGGCATTCTTTGCCCTTTCTACAGTGTTTTCCACTGCGTATATATCAGTCAACGATTTAGATGCAGAAAAAGTTACGGAGACAAAAGACTTTGACGGCGTTGTCTTCATCGCCACTCCAGATAAGCATATGACTATCGAGATGCTGGACGATGGAAGAGAAGCGGAAGACGGAGAAGTCTTCAATGGCAGAATTAAGCTTGAAGGAAGTGGTAAGAGCACTCAGAGGGCCATTAAGTTCGATGCAGTTAAAGGTGAAGTGTTGAAGGTCTACCTTAACTCATCATCTAAGACTGAAGCCAGAACCCTTGTGGTAGCTGACGCCACAGGTGCACAGATCGGTGCGATCACCGCTCCGGTTGATGGTGGGGAGGTAGGAATAGGAACATTTGAAATACCAAGTGACGGATCTTTCTTCATCTGGTCTAAAAAGTCTGGAATCAACATCTATATGATTATTGTGGAGTAAAAGATGAAAAAAGCCTTCTTTCTCTTTGCACTGTTACTTTTCTCTGTTTTTGTGTTGTTTGCTTCTTCCGTTATTACTTCTCCTGAGATAAAAAGAGTGGAAACTGGAAGCGACGATGAAAAAAAGATGTATGTCTACTTCGACTTTGAGACAGTAAGCGGCAAAGGTGAGAAGGCTATAGTCAAGTTATATGACGAAGAAATGAAAGAGCTGGATTCCAAAACTGTAGGAAAAAGTAAGAAGAATGAGAAAAAGACTTATTTTAAGCCATCTGAAAGTGGTACTTATTTTATACAGGTAATAGGAATCAAGGGGGAGGAGGAGTATCCCAGCCCTCTTTTCAGTGTGGATTGGAGCTACCCCCTCTCTACTCCTGAAGTGAGTCTGATCAATGAAGGGAACGGGAGTATTAAAGTCCAGTGGAATAGCGTTCATGAAGCTGAAGAGTATTCTGTATCCATAAATGGCAGCCAGTACAAGACTCAGGAGACTGAATTAGTTTTTCATAATCTGATGGTGGGGGAGAAATATGCATTCTCCGTCTCTGCGCTTCGAGGCGATGAGATAAGTGAATCTCCCGTCGTTTATAAAACTGCAAGAAAAGAAAAAGACAGGGTGTGGAGTTTTACCCGCTTCGGTCAGTCTACAAAAGAAGCGCTAAATACTTATAACATCATTAATAGTGACGAACTGGAGCTGGAATTGAACTCTTGCTCTGTAACACTTGGTGGGGACGTATCGGAAAAGGGAGGAAAGTATACTTCTCTTCATGACGGTATTTCATACTACTATACAGTAATAGATCCCAAGAGTGAGAACTTCTCTCTTTCCGCTACATTCGTTGTGGATTTTATCAACCCTACACCAGACGGACAGGAAGGTTTCGGCATTATTGCCATGGACTCTTTGGGGGAAGACGGAGTAAGCGGCATAAATCATTACACTAACTCAGCTTCCTTAATTGCCTTTAAATATGAAGGTTGGGTCAACGGGGTGAAATACTCGTCAAAAGATACTCTTGGCTCCAGATTTATTACAGGTATCACTAAAGAGAGTATAATGAAAGGTGAAGAGGCTATTACAGAGTCTGCCGTTTCACTCTCCGAAGCCTACAGCTACGATAAAGATGATCTGATAAAGAAAGGAAACGAATATAGGTTGACCCTGACACTGGATAATACCGGATTCCACTGCATCCTCAATGGCACAGACCATATTCTCTACATGGGACGGGAGGAACTGACTGTAATAGATGAAGACCACATATATGTAGGTTTCTCTGTGGCCAGAGGCTGCAACGTAAGAGTGAAGGATGTGGAATTTACTACATCTGATCCTGCTTTGGATCCAGTGGGTGTTCCTAAGCCCAAAGATATTATCCCCTATGAAGTTAAAATAGAGTCCCCCTCCACTTGGGCTGAAGGACCATATAAGTTCTCAATCCACTCTAATAGTGACGGCAGTGTCGAGGTAAGGGATAAAAGAGATGGATCAATATTACTCTCTTCATTCCCAATTCAGAAGGGAGTCGATACATATGGGTACATAACACTTGGTGAAGGTGTTACACCCATCAGTGTCATATTTACTCCGGATGAGAGTAATAATGAGGGGGAATACTTATACGGTGTATGGAATGATAAGGGAAGACTGGAAGAAAGTCTGGAGCCCATAGTTCTTTCCTTCAATATCGAGAAAAAGAGTTTTGACAGAAACATTCTCTATGTCTCTCCCCAGGGAAAGAGTGATGGAGAGGGAACAAAAGACAATCCTTTAGATATCTACAGTGCAATCAAATTCTCCAAGCCGGGGACGGAGATAATACTTCAGGACGGAGTCTACGAGATAACAGATAGGCTACGTGTAGAGAGGGGGAATAGCGGAAGAAGAGGGGAGTATAAAATACTAAGGGGTGAGGGTGATGTAATACTCGATTTCTCCCAGTCTTCTTATGGTATGGAACTTTGGGGTGATTATTGGATTCTTTCCGACTTTACGCTCTGTAATACTATCGACGGCAAGAAGGGGCTGCAGATAGCCGGCGACAATAATATTGTAGAGTATATTTGCGCTGAATACTGTGGAGATACAGGTATCCAGATAAGCGGATCCTCCCAGGACGACAGGAACAAGTGGCCGGAAAACAACTTGGTACAGTACTGTATCTCCCACGACAACGCAGACAGCGCCATGAATAATGCAGATGGCTTTGCCGCTAAGCTTACTGTAGGGGATGGGAACATATTCCTCTATTCTGTGGCATACAATAATGCAGACGACGGCTGGGATCTGTTTTCTAAAATAGAAACCGGTGCAATAGGAAAAGTAAGAGTCGAAAAGTGCATTGCATACAATAACGGGGTGCTCTCTGACGGCAGAAGCGGTGGAGACGGCAACGGCTTTAAGCTGGGAGGCGATGGAATAGGCGTTGAGCATGAGCTCTTGGATAGTATTTCATTTAATAACCTTGCCAACGGAGTCACAAGTAACTCCAACCCTAAGTGTAGGGTAATTAATGTAATATCTTGGAATAACTGGGGTGCGAATTTTACCTTATATGGAAAGGGAAGTGGTGAAAGAGACTTTGTTCTTGAGAATGTGGTTTCCCTTCATGGAGGAAGCGGCGACAATATAGTGGAGGATGAGAGCCTCTATAAAGAAAATACATATCTTTGGAATGGAGAGAGAAGTAGTAACAGTAGTGGAAGAGTAGTGGACGACTCGGTTTTCCTCTCTACGTCTTTCGATGGTTTCACCATTACAGAGAAAGGCATAGATATTGGAGACTTCTTGAAATTAAACCCGGAGTTTGACTTCTCGGTCATGGCTAATAATTTATGATGAAACTATATAATTGTATAAGATTGGTTTTTTCTTTGCTTTTCTCAATATAGGCATTATCATGTAGGGTATGAAAAAAATTAAAGTCAACATTGATGGAAGTTTCTTGGAAACTGAGAAGTACTCTACTATTATGGATGCCCTTTCTCAAAAAGGCCTCTTTGAGAAGGACAAAGCATATAACTATTTGGAGAATCCTATAGTAGGCGCTAAGGTGAACGGTGAAACTAAGGGTTTGAGAGATGTCCTTACCTCCACATCCACTATAGAGCCCATATATGTGTTTGAAAGCCTGGGACGAAGGATTTATCGTCACTCCATCTGCTTTCTTCTCTCCTATGCATCGACTCTCGTGGTGCCGGAGAGGCACTTGGTGATAGGTCACTCTCTAGGTGACGGCTTCTATTTTTCTTTTGAAGACGATGAATATGTGGACCAGGTGACTGTGGAGAAAATAAGAATAGAGATGGAGAGGCTGGTGAAAGACTCTCTCTCTATCGAATATGAGACTCTAAGCGGCGAAGAGGCAATGGAGATTCTCGCCCAAAGAGGGAACGAAAAGACCAGACTACTCCTTTGCTCGAAAAACAAGAGTGCTGTAGATGTATATAGAATAGGGTCCTATATACAGCTCTCATACGAGCCTATAGTCCCTAATACATCTATGCTTTCTCTATGGGAACTGGGAAAATATGGAGAAAAGGGAATGCTCCTTAGGTACCCTGTCTCCCAGAATGTGAAGGAAATACAGAAGTTTAGAGATAATCCCCTGTTATTTAAAGTATTTGAAGAGTATAAGACATGGGGGAAGGTTCTTGGTGTAAAGAGCCTTGGAGAGATGAACAGAGTAACTGTTCAAGGTGCAGCAAGAGAGTATGTAAAGCTCTGCGAGGATCTGCATAGAAGGAAAATAGCCTCTATTGCAGACAAAATAAAAGAGAAGGGGGCGAAGATCGTCTTTGTGGCAGGGCCTTCTTCCTCGGGTAAGACTACATTCGCCAAGAGACTGTCAGAGGAGTTGAGGCTGTTGGGCTATAAGCCATTTAAAATATCTTTGGACGATTATTACAACCCTCCTTCAATGGCTCCTCTTGATAAAGAAGGAAAGCCTGATCTGGAGGCTTTGGAAGCCTTGAATGTTGATCTCATCGACTCTGATATGGAGTCGCTTTTGGAGGGAAGGCCGGTAAACTTGCCTCAATATGACTTCAACACCCATATAACCACATTCAGTCCAGTTCCAGTTCAGATGGAAGAGAAGACCATTATGGTTGTAGAAGGAATTCATGCCCTGAATAAGAGGATAACAGAGGGAATAGACCAGAGATATATCTTCAAAGTATATATCTCCGCCCTTACTCATATTAATCTTGACGATAGTAACCGTATCTCCACTTCTGACAACAGACTACTAAGACGCCTGGTGAGGGATTACAGGACCAGGGGGATGAGCGCAGAAAGGACCCTCAACATGTGGCCCAGCGTCACAAGAGGTGAGAGCCAGCATATATATCCTAATCAAAACAATGCAGACGTAATGTTTAATAGTGCATTGGATTATGAGATCGGGGTTCTTTCCACATATGTCATCCCTCTTCTGTCCAGCGTAGGAAAAGATGAGGGACCTGCCTATACAACATCAAGAAGACTTCTTTCCTTCTTGGATAATGTGTATCCGATCCCTGGATCCTTCGTCCCCTCAGATTCATTACTGAGGGAGTTCATCGGAGAATCAGATTACGAACACTAGACACTTTGTAATCTATGTATAAAAGACAAAGGTGCGAATGTTGACGTTTATTATGTTGAGAGTGAACATATTATTGTGATTCCCCTTTGATTGTCCTATTTGGGCTTCCGCCGAAGATCTTTCTCCGGCGGAATTCCTTTTGTAATGGTTTTGCTTAGGTTTAGTGTTTATACTTACATAAATTAAACTAAGGAGAGGGTGATGAATGTTTTTCTTTCAACGCTGACGACGTTCTCTGCATTGATATTGGTCATCATTCTTTTCACTTCTGATTATAAGCGCAGCGACAAGACCTGGAAATCTTTTTCAGCAATGGTTTTGTTTTATTTCGCCTACGATATTCTGATATTATTGAGAAGCTTGTCATCTAATGAGATGATAAGATCTTTTACTAGTTTCACTGCCGTCTGCTGCTCTGTTCTTGCTCTCTTTGAGTTTCACTACTATCTTATTTGCTTTTTCAGGGATAAGAAGATGGTCGAGATTCCGGATACTACGAAATATGTGGGTGGAGCCGGGATAGTTTTTTTATTGGGCTGGACACTATATAACGTATTCTTTGGAAGTGTAGATGAACTTATCCGTCTTTATTTTCAGAATATACTTGGTTATTTAAGGTTGATGATGGTGGTCCCTGACTTCTTTTTTGTTTGGAGAAGAAGTGATCTGGTGGGAAGAAGGGCTGGAACTATTTGGTGCTCTCATCTCTTACTGCCTACTCTTTTCAGTTATATTGACAATAAAACTGGTTCCAACTATACATTCTTCATCACTACAATGTTTGTCCTCTTGATATATATCACCATCAATCAGGAGACGGAGTTGTCCATAATAAAACAGAAGATAGATCTGGAGAAAAAAGAAAGAGAACTGCAGGACGTAAAACGCCATGTGATGATAAGCCAGATTCAGCCTCACTTTATTTATAATGTGTTGAACATCATCTGTATTCTCTGCAGAAGAAATCCAAAGGAAGCTGCAAGGACCACAAGGCTTTTTGCAAAATACTTGAAAATGAATGTGGAGTCTTTGAAAAAAGATAAGCCTGTTCCTTTTAATGAGGAGCTTTCCCATGCAAGGACATATCTTAAACTAGAGAAGGTCAGATTCCGTGACGAATTGGAGATTTTATATGACATCGGACCTAGAAACTTCTGTCTTCCTGCTCTTTCCCTGCAGCCTATGGTTGAAAATGCAGTAAAGCATGGCTTATGTATGAAAGAAGACGGAGTGGGGCACCTCTGTATTTCTACAAAAGAAGATGGCATGAACTGGTATGTAATTGTATCTGACGATGGTGTCGGATATGATACAAAAATAAAAAAGAAAGATGACGGTAGGACTCATATCGGAGTAGATAATACAAAAATCAGAATAGAAATGATGTGCCACGGCTCAATGGATTCATTCTCAATTCCTGGAAAGGGCACTAATGTGGTGATGACGATACCAAAGTTGTATGACTCAAATTGTCTGAAGGAAGACAGAGTCTGGGATAAGGAGGATGATGACCTATGACGGCTATAGAGAATATGTGGGTGGAACTCTACATGGCTGCAATGGTTTTTATCCTTTATATCCTAGGTTGCAGGGGAAAGAAAGAAAGGAATACTTCTCCATGGTATTATAAGTATTGCCTCATAATGCTGATGACCGTATTACTTACAGATGTCATTATCTGGTTTTTTGAATTTAGAGGGAAAGGAATATTTTGGGTCTATTGCCTCATATGGGCGGTGAATTTCATTTTATGTATTTTCCTGATGCTGCTATATTCCCTGTATTTATTTGCATACATCAAAGAAAACTATAAAGTTGAAGTAAGATTCCCGGTCCATTATTTCTGTTTTATATCATTCATCGCTATTTTTCTCTGGATCTCAAGTTTTTGGAACAAGTCGATTTTCGTACTCAATATAAAATTCTATCCTGAATATACGTATTTATTCTCCTTCGTAGTGATTTTGATAATCTTGTTGTTACTTCCTTCTTTTTATGTCTTCATTGTTGCGAGAAAGAAAATGGAGCGAAGAATGCGTATTCTGTTCTCGATATACTCCCTTTTACCTATTGTAGCAATGTTTATTGAATATCTGACGGAAATAAACTGTATTTTCTACTCTTCAACCGCTTTGTTGATTCTATTGGTATATGTAGGGATAAACCAAAAAAACAGATTGATCGCATATAATCAGTCGGTAGAGCTCCAGGCAAAAGAAAGCGAGATGAAGGAGACGGAGCAGAAAGTGATGATGGGAAATATCCAGCCCTTGTTTATCCAGACTGTCCTGGCCTCTATTGCAGATATGGCTGAAAAAGATCCTAAGAGGGCAGAGTCGACCACATCAAGTTTCGCTACGTATTTAAGAATGAATTTAAATAGTGTAGGAAAAAACGAGCCGGTACCCTTTGAAGAAGAATTGAAACATGCCGATTCCTATCTGGAACTGGAGGAAAATATAAGGCCTGGCAGAATACATGTGGAGCATAATATCGAGGCATATAACTTCTTTTTACCTGTTCTTACTCTACAACCTATCGTTGAGAATGCCATAGTCCATGGAATAATACCCAAGGGAGGTGGTACAATCAAGTTGTGGAGCAGGGAAGATGAGGATTCATTCTATATCGGAGTGGATGACGACGGAATAGGATTCGATTCGACTTTGGCGGTGAAAGGAGTAGGAATAAGTAATACAAGGTCCAGACTTGAAAAGTTCTGTGGGGGAACGGTCAAAATAGAGTCTGAAAAGGGAAAGGGAACCAAAGTGACGATAAAAATCCCTAAGACGACGAACATGACATTCTAGAGGGAGATATGATAGAAATTTTTAATGATTCAACTCGAATATATACAGCATTGACTTTTCTTACTGTTGCAACTCTCCTTGTAGAGATAATTTGTATCAAAGCCACAAGCCTTGATGTTGCGAAAGGCTTTATAAAAGTATTCTATCTAGTTGTCGTGGCGGCTATCTGTGAATGGATAGGAGTCATGGGACCCCTATTTCCCTCGGATTTCAGAGGATTTGTAATTCTTGCAAAGAGTGTTGAACTGATGATATCTCCTGTAATTCCTGTTGCAATGGCCATGTCTGCAGCAAGGGAGAAAGCTAAGGTTTATCACATTGTCCCTCTTAGTATCAGCACATTGATTATTTTCTCATCAATCTTTTCAGGGAAAATATTCTTCTTCGGTCCCGATAACGTCTATCACCATGGACCATTCTATTTCGTTTATAAAATCAGTTATTTCGCAGCAGTTTTATTTATGATCATCAAGATCATTATTGTTTCCAAGAAAAAGGGGTTTAATGATACCCTTGTCCTTCTACTTTCCTTTGGAATTCTACTAAGTGGTCTTATTATTCAGGCGGTTTACAGTAAAATAAGGATAGACTGGTGTGCTGCAGCCTTGGCTAGTACTCTTGTATGTCTCAATTATCTTACTCAAGATCAGAAGAAAGCTGTTGAAGTTATGAAAAAAGCCATGGATGAAGCCAATATCGCAAACAAAGCCAAGACCAACTTCATGGGAAGAATGAGCCATGACTTGAGGACTCCTATAAATGGAATAATGGGTATGGCCCAGATAGCAAAAAAGAATATAGGTAATGAAGAGGTGGTTTCCGATTGCCTTGATAAAATCGATTCGTCAAACAGGCACTTGATGTCCCTCATCGGCGACATTCTTCAGATGTCAAGCCTTGAAAGCGGAGGTATTACACTCTCCCATGAAAGCTTTGATATCGTTGAGACTTTGTCTGATTCCATTGAGATGCTCTCTACAAATGCAAAAGACAGGGGTGTGAGGATATTTGATGACGGATATAAAGATATCAAGTACAGGAAAGTCTTCGGTAGCCCTTCACATGTACGCCAGGTCTTTACAAACATCATTTCGAATGCAGTCAAATACAACAAAATGGGTGGCTTTGTAGAGATAAAGACCGGAATTATCGGAGAGAGCGAAGGTAGAGTGACTTATCGTTTTACATTCTCCGATACAGGGCTGGGGATGTCTGACGACTTCGTGAAGAAGATCTTCGAGCCGTTTAGCAGGGAAGAAGATGCAAACATCATGAAGAAGCCTGGCTCTGGACTAGGAATGAGTATAGTAAAGGATCTTGTAGACCTTATGGGAGGAAGCATCTCCGTAATAAGTGAGAAGAATGTAGGTTCCGTCTTCACCGTCGATATTCCCTTTGATATAAATATGGAGGGAGAAACAAAAGAAAGCCAGGAAAAAGAGCCTGAGTCCTTTGAAGGAAAGCGTGTGTTGCTTGTAGAGGACAACGAACTTAACCAGGAAATAGCAATATATATGCTTAAAGAAAAGGGATTTGATGTGGAGAGCGCCAATAACGGTAAGGAAGCATTGGGAAAGTATCTTTCTTCAACTCCTTTCTACTATAACCTTATACTCATGGATATCATGATGCCTGTAATGAACGGCCTGGAGGCGACCCGTGCCATAAGAAGTTCAGGACGCCCTGATTCAAGTCTCCCTATCATCGCAATGACTGCCAATGCCTATGAAGAAGATAAGAAGAATTGTATAGAAGCAGGAATGAACGAGCATATAGCAAAACCTCTGGAAGAGGGTGAGATTATGGCTGCCATAAGAAGAAATATTTAAAATATTTATTGGTTAACTATTTTTAATAAAATAAATTAGTAGAATAAAAAACAGACAATAATAGGAAAAATGTTTGTTTTTATACTCTTCCGGCCATGTGTTCACTAGAAATACATTTTTTAGTTTATCTTATTACTTGATAAACCTTCCCTTGGAATATTAAATTTACATTCTGAGGATGAAATGAAAGAAAAAGAGTGCTTTGATTGTGACTATGGTTTCGATACTCCCATCTTTACAGAAGAGATGAAGAAGAATTATACGATTCTTACTCCAGATATCTTTCCTCTTCATCTAGAGCTGGTGGTGAGAGTATTTCGTAGATACGGATATAATGTGGAGATTCTCCATACACGAGGAAAAGCCATCATCGATAAAGGGTTGGAACATGTCCATAACGATATGTGCTATCCTGCAGTCTGTGTTGTGGGACAGTTTATTGACGCACTGACAAGCGGAAAGTATGACCCTCATAAAACAGCACTTGTCTTGTTCCAGACTGGAGGTGGCTGCAGAGCATCCAATTACATATGGGTGCTACGAAAGGCACTGGAGAATATGGGGATGGGATATGTACCTGTCCTCTCCTTAAGCTTAAATAAAATGGAGCGGCATCCAGGCTTCAAGCTTGTTCCGTCCCTTCTTTTCAAAGGTCTTATGGCTCTTGTCTATGGAGATATGCTTACGTTATTGAAGAATCAGGTGAAGCCATATGAAAAGAATAAAGGCGATACAGATAAGCTTACGTCTCTATGGATTGAAAAACTGGTAGATGCCTTGATGAAGGGAAAGCTTCTGATAGGACCTTCTTTCAAACGCACTCTGAGGGAGATAGCCGCATCATATGCTTCCATTCCCCACAGAGAAGAAAAGAGAGTAAAGGTGGGGATTGTAGGGGAGATATATGTGAAATACTCTCCTCTTGGAAACAATGGACTAGAAGACTTTCTGGAGAAAGAGGGGTGCGAGTACATGGTCCCAGGAGTTCTTCCCTTCTTCTTTTATATGTTTGACAATAGAATAAACGCAAAAAATCTCTATGGAGAGAAAAAGGGAGTGAATATCTCCTACATGGGAATGAAGTTTGCCAAATACATAGAAAAGGTCATGGATAGTGTCCTTGATGATTTCCCCTCATTTAAAAAGCCTTCGACTTTCTCCCATGAAAAAGATCTGGTAGAGCCTATCCTCAATAGAGGTGTGGTAATGGGTGAAGGATGGCTGTTGCCTGCAGAGGTAGCGGAGCTTATTGAGCTTGGATATAACAACGTAATCTGCGTCCAACCCTTCGGATGCCTTCCCAATCATATTGTAGGCAAGGGGACCATAAGAGTGTTGAGAGAGAAATATAAAGACGCCAATATTTTCCCCATCGACTATGATTCATCCGCTTCTACAGTCAATCAGGAGAATAGAATCAAATTGATGCTGTCTATGGCTAGGGAGAAGATGTAATGAAGAGGCTTGGAATAGATATCGGATCCACTACTATAAAATGCACTGTATTGGATGAAGAAAGAAATATAATCTGGTCGACATATGAGCGTCATCAATCCAGAATAAATCTCAAGCTTTCAGGTCTACTGTCCAGAATAAGAAGCGAGTTTCCTGAAGACGAGAAGATGATATTGGCATTCTCCGGATCGGCGGGAATGGGTGTGGCGGAGGCTTTGGGTATTCCTTTTGTTCAGGAAGT
>CAMEXG010000052.1 GCA_945947045.1 uncultured Spirochaetales bacterium
CCAATCCCTACTCCTGATGAGAATACTCCTATAGAACTATAATAGTGGAGGCTGCCTCCTCGTCTGGCAAATAAATTAAGGGGGCATAAAAGTAATAACAGAAATACAACAATCATTATTTTCTTCATTACATCTGCCTCCAGAAAAATTCTATCATAACAGGCTCTAGTAATAATAGAAATTCTTATAAGGAAAGAGAATAAAACAAATAAAAATCCAAGTTTGAAGAACTAGAGGAAATGACGCTATAATATAAATTATGGCGTATGACGAAAGTAACATAAGAACCCTCTCAAGTATAGAACATATTAGACAGCGTCCTGGAATGTATATAGGAAGATTGGGAAATGGATCCCACCCGGAGGACGGTATCTATATTCTCTTAAAAGAGGTCATCGATAACTCCATTGACGAATTTATGGAAGGGAATGGAAGTAAGATAGTTGTGACACTTGATGGACAAAAATGTAGTGTAAGAGACTATGGAAGAGGTATACCTCTAAATAAGCTCATTGAGTGTGTATCTGTAATCAACACAGGTGCCAAGTATGACAACGAAGCCTTCCAATATTCCGTAGGATTAAATGGTGTAGGTACCAAAGCTGTAAACGCTCTTTCATCATACTTTGAGATTACTTCCTGGAGAGAAGGGGAGTATATGCATGCCGTTTTTGAAAGGGGTGTGTTGAAACAGAAAGAAAAGGGGAAAGGTGAAGAGCCTAATGGAACTTTTGTCTCCTTTATCCCTGATGACGACCCTGCCATCTTCGGTAAATACACTTATAACGAAGATTATATAAAAGAAAGACTCTGGAATTATGCATACTTAAACAAGGGATTAACCATTACCTTTAATGGTAAGACAATAAGAAGCCCCGGCGGTCTTATGGATCTGGTTAAGAAGATCCTTGGAGACGACGGCTTGTATCCTCTTATTAATTACAAAAGTAAGAACCTGGAGTTTTCATTTACTCATACAAACGGTTATGGTGAAAGTTATCATAGTTACGTAAACGGTCAGTATACTTCTGACGGTGGAACACATGAGGCGGCATTTAAAGAAGGAGTATTAAAAGGAATAAACGAATTCTTCCATAAAAGCTGGGCCGCTCCAGAGATAAGAGACGGTATAGTTGCCACTGTTGCAATAAAAGTAATGAACCCTGTCTTCGAGTCTCAGACGAAGAATAAACTTGGTAACACTGATGTCAGGACTTGGATAGTTCCAGAAGTCAAGGCTGCCGTCATCGATTGCCTGATGAAGAATAAAGACATTGCAAAAGGTCTTGAAGATAAGATATTGAGCAATGAAAAGGTTCATAAAGAAGAGGCTGCGGTTAGAAACGGAGCAAAAGAAAAAGCCAAGAGAGTTGCTATCAACATCCCGAAGCTTAAAGAGTGCAGATATCATCTGAATTCTGCTCCTGCCTCTCACAGATCTGAAGCCGAGAAGTCCATGATCTTCCTTACAGAGGGAGACTCCGCAGCAGGAACAATAACGAAATCCCGTAACAGCGACTATCAGGCCATCTTCGCCCTCAGAGGAAAAATCTTAAATGTCCAGGGAAAGAACAGAACTGAGATATATAAAAACGAAGAGCTCTACAATATGATGATTGCCCTGGGAATCGAGGAGAGCATCGAGAATCTCAGATATGGAAAAGTTGTCATAGCAACCGATGCCGATGTCGACGGGTTCCATATCCGCATTCTCATTATGACTTACTTCTTTACGTATTTCGAGGAGTTGATAGAACAGGGAAGGCTCTTTATTCTTGAGACGCCTCTTTTCAGGGTGAGAAATAAAAAAGAGAATTGCTACTGTTACTCTGAAGAAGAGAGAGATGAGGCGATTAAGAAAATAAAGGGAGCTGAAGTAACAAGGTTCAAGGGACTTGGAGAAATCAGCCCAAATGAATTTAAAGCTTTCATAGGCGACGAAATAAGACTTGTTCCCGTCACTTATGACAGCCTTGCAGAAATTAGACGTGAAATGGAGTTCTATATGGGAGACAACACTCCTGATAGAAGAGATTTCATAATGGAGAACTTGTTGGATGGCACGAGCTGAAAAACTATATAAAGACTATTTTCTTGAGTACGCTTCATATGTAATCAGAGATAGAGCCATTCCCGATCTCTTGGATGGCTTTAAGCCTGTTCAGAGGAGAATTCTCCATACGATGATCTCTATTGACGACGGCCGATTCAATAAGGTTGCAGGAGTTGTGGGCGAGTGTATGAAATACCATCCCCATGGAGACTCTTCAATCTACGGTGCTTTGGTCAATATCGAGAATGACGGTCTTTTTATTGAAGGCCAAGGAAACTACGGAAACATTCTCACAGGTGACAGTGCAGCCGCCGCCAGATACATCGAGTGCCGTCTTAAGCCTTTTGCAAAGAAAGTATTGTACTCTCCTGAGATTACTGAATATGTAGATTCATATGACGGAAGAAACAAGGAGCCTGTTGTATTTCAGGCAAAAGTGCCTATAGTAGCCATTACAGGTACCAGCGGTATCGCCGTCGGTATGTCTACAAAGATTCTTCCCCATAATATTCTTGAGGTGTTGGAATGTCAGAAGAAGGCTTTAAGAGGCGAAGATTTTGAAATCTATCCAGACTTTCCTACTGGAGGAACTGTAGATGTCTCTGAATATGATGACGGCAAAGGAAGGGTGACGGTAAGGGCGAAGTTTAATACCTCTGACCCCAAGAAACTTATTATCGAAGAGCTGCCATATGAAGTTACATCATCTTCTCTTATTGAATCTATAAAGAAGGCTGATGCCAACGGGCAGTTAAAGATAGCGTCAATCAATGACTACACGGCAGAGAAGGCGAACATTGAAATCTGTTGGCAGAGAAACGTTTACTCTGAAGATATGGTCGATCTTTTGTACGCTACTACAGACTGCCAGAAGAAGATCAGTGTAAATCCTCTTGTCATTGTCGACGGACTTCCTAAAGTCGTAGGAATAAGTGATCAGATCAAGTTCCATGCAAACCATCTTGTCGAGACTCTTAGAAAAGAGCTGAACATTGAAATGGGGCATTTGAGAGATAAGCTTAGGGCAAGAACGCTGGAGCGTATCTTCATTGAGGAGCGAATATATAAGAGAATTGAGAGTAAAGAGTCTGCTGAAGCTGTCGAAAAGGCGGTAGTGACAGGATTTAAACCTTTCATGTCTGAGATTGGCGATGTTCTCCCTACCCATGACGATATAGAAAGACTCTTAAAGATTCCAATTAGAAGAATCTCTCTTTTTGACATTGAAAAAAATAGGGAAGAGATCAGGCAGATTGAGGCCGACATTGCTCAATGTATAAATAGATTGAATAACATCATCGATTATGCTGAAGACTATATTACAGAACTTGAGGGCATGTTCGATCCTTCTGTTTATGGAAGAAAGAGCGATATAGGACAGATTGAACATAAGAGTGCAAAGGAAGTGGCTGTCAGGAACATGGATGTCAGATATGACCCTGAAACAGGATATCTCGGCACCAGTGTAAAAACAGGCGAAAGCCTTTTGAAAATCAGCACATACGACAGAATCTTCTATATGAAGAATAATGGTGAGTATCGTGTCACTACCATTACCGATAAGATATTTATCGGCAAAGAGGGAATATTTGATATCGATGTAGGCGAGAAAGAGGTCGTGTCCCAAAAGATATTTACGATGATTTACCGGGACAAGGTAGGAGATAGAAAGCTTTGGATGATCAAGCGATTCCAGATTTCCGCCTTCTCTGTAGATAAGACTTATATCACTGTCCCGGATAAGGCTAAGATCAAGAAGATATGTCTCTATCCTTCTGCCATCATTCATGTGAAATACAAGGAAGGAATGAAGTATAGAGTTCTTGAAGAAGATTTTAGATTTGCAGACTTCAAGATTCTCAAGTCATCCTCCGGTCTGGGTAATCAGCTGACGACAAAGGAACTTGAGAAACTAGTGATCAAACAGACTAAAGACACAAAGACCAGCCTTGAAGCTGAACCTACTCTTTTTGATTGAGGATAATATGTTGGAAAAGAACAGAATTCTTTATGAAGACAACCACTTGATAGTAGTAAACAAAAGGGTAGGTGAATTAGTCCAGGGCGATGAAACCGGTGACAGGACTCTTGCCGATGATGTAAAAGAATATCTCAAAGTCACTTACAATAAGCCTGGGAATGTTTATCTTGGCATACCCCATCGCTTGGATAGGCCAACCAGTGGCATTGTTGTGTATGCAAAAACAGAGAAAGCTCTTATTAGACTCAATGAGATGTTTCGAGGATCGGGTGTAAAGAAAGTGTATTGGGCCATTGTAGATAAGCGTCCAATCAAAGAAAGCTCCGCTTTGATTCACTATATAGTGAGAAACAGCGAGACGAATAAAAGTATCGCATACTCTGTAGAGAAGAAGGGCAGTAAGATAGCAAAGCTGGATTATACCCTTCTTGCCTCTTCAGATAACTATCACTTATTGGAGATCAATCTACATACAGGGCGTCATCACCAGATCAGGGCTCAGCTTGCAGCCATAGGCCTTCATATTAAAGGTGATTTGAAATATGGTGCTGCAAGAAGCAACAAAGACGGAGGAATCTGCCTTCATGCCAGGTCTATTACTTTCATTCACCCTGTAAAAAAGACAGAGCTGAAGATAATAGCACCACCACCAAGTGACAACCTTTGGTCTTGCTTTTTGGGAAAAGTAGAGGAATAGAGATTTAGAGCACTCTGATTATTCCCAATGTGTCTCTTTCTAAGATTTCATTGTGGGCTGGAGGATATCTTCCAGCTGTTTTTCTATGGAAAAAACAGAGGAAATATTGGAGAAAGGAATCGAGGGTTTATATGATTGTACTTCGACAATAGAAAATATTCTGCATTAATTACCCTAACTAACCAAATAATATGATTTTGCTGCTCATCTTCCAAGGAGGCGCCTCCTTGTTCCTTTGGTCTTCTAGCCCTTAAGCCAGTGAGGTGTCTCCTCAAAGGGAAGATGAATCCCATATTATCTCTTCGATAATTACACGGATGCCGTGGATTCTCCTTGCTTTATCCCGAATAATATAAAGCCCTCTCTGATAACTAATTCTTGAAATAGAGAGTGGGCGAAAGGAAGATTGCCCGAAAGTCATAAGTAAGTATCATGCAATAATGGAGAATAAACTGACATGGTTTTTCCTATGATACACATTCACTCTTTTCTTCTATTACTTACTTCAATGTCCATTCGAATAATATCGTAATATTCAGAGTAGGCTTTTTTTGTTTAGACAATACATTCTCCTGGGATGGAAACTACCTCTTTTATGTCTTATTTATTATCTATGGCTAGTAGGCCTATGTATAATACATAAGAGATGATTATTTAGACAATGAAAAATCCCGATCGATAATAAATGAGATTAAAATTGAAATAGAAAGAGCTGGCAATCGCCAGCTCTCTCATGTATATACGGAAAAGGGTCTGAAAATCCCAAACTTTAATCTGAATTCATCTAAACATGGAAAAAGTTGCCTGTCAACTACCGCACTTGAATTTACCCGTTACATTTATAGTTATTGTTAACCATAGGTCTAGTGTTCAGGGTTTCTCTCCAAAACAGTAAGGCATGAACGTACCTTAAGAGTGAAGTGATCTGGTGTCTGCGATAGCTTATAGTCATATTTGCCTTTGCACCCTTTACACTCCTCCCCTAAGGCATCATGACGATAGCAAGTACGTGAAATGAAGTATGGAGGCTCAAAATTTGTTATAGATGGCTTCCAAATCCAATTATTAGGACATTGTTTTCTTTCGAACCAAAGGTATCCTCCTACCAAAGAAGGTATGTTTTCATAGAAAAGAAGGGAAGCGAATCTATTAGATGCATAAAGCCATATGTCGATGAAATAAGAAAATTCTGGATGTGCTTTTGCAAAATTTATTTGTCCTATGTTGTTGAGACCAATCGTTACGTTTTCTTTTCCTTCAACATTCCTTAGTGCCATATTCCAGACTTTCTCTTCATCAAATGATACAGGTGGAAGGGTGATATAGGTTCTGTCTCCAATGGTTTTGGGTTCAATTGACCAAGGAAGATCAGAGGAAAGAAGATTTCTGTCAGGAAGGGAAATAGACTTGATCTTTTCTTTTGTTTCCTTAATTTTTTTCTTCTCTCTCTCTATTTTGTCCAAAGAGTCATAGAAAGATCTTCTGAATTCCTTAAGCAGTGAAGGCGGAATAAATGGATTATTCAAGCCGGAGTTGTCTGTATAAGAAAGGGTAGAAAGAGTGTATTTTGAAGTTCCGGATTCTTTGAGAGCTTTTTCTATCCTCTCTTCTGCCATTACTTCAGACTTAGATTCATTTAGCATCAGCTCTTTCTCTCTTTCAACGCCCAGAGCTTTTGCTATTATTCTATCTTTCTCAAGAGTGACGGAAATATCTATAGGTTTTCTATAGAGAGGAATATTTGTACTCTGTATTTTTTCTTTCTTCGTGGAGTCGGATATTTTGTAGACCTCTTTTCCAAGGAGTCTGTCTCTAGAGTCGATTTTGACTTTTATATATCCCCGTCCCTTGCCTACAACATTTGCCGGGAATTTTTCAGAAACAGGAAGAGAGTTTTTATCTAGGTTAAAATACTGTAGTCCATCATGAGACTCTATATTCAAATCCGACTCTATAGTTCTGATGTTTCCTTCTTCCTTTACTATCCTGCCGACTCTTACACCCATGTGTCCCGGGTATCCTCCGGATAAAAGGGAAGGACGGTCTTTCTTGTAGTTAAGATAACCGTCACCGCTCTTTCTGAGGAATGTTACGGCAGCGTTTTCCCTATCTTTTGCGTCTACATATCCCCTGTCGAGAATGCCTCTATAGTATCTTGCCACATATGCATAGTACTCAGGACTCTTTAGTCTGCCTTCTACCTTTGCACTGTCGATTCCCATTCTGTCCAAAGCTAGGATTTCTTCCCCGGCATCCATATCTTCCATAGAGAAGAAGTACCCTTTTTTTCCTGTCTCTTCATCTGTAAACCAAGACCTGCAGATTTGGGCGCATTCTCCACCGTTGGCGGATCTATGGCATTTGATTGCAGATGCTGAGCATAGCCCTGAGAAACCGTAGCAGAGCGCCCCATGAATAAATGCTTTGATTTCTATGTCAGGACAGTCTCTTCGGATTTTCTCAATTTCTTTTAGATTGAGTTCCCGTGACAAGACTATTCTTTCAAAGCCTAAATCTTGTAGAACTTTAACACCCTGTGTAGTGTGTACGGCAAGTTGGGTGGATGCGTGGAGAGGAATGGACGGATAGTACTTCCTGACAATATCTGCAACGCCTAGGTCCTGTACTATGATGCCGTCCGTTCCATAGAACTCCACCATATCAAGAGTATCGATGAGCGAAGGCATAGACTCGTCATCTATGAGAGTATTTATTGTTATATATGTCTTTTTCCCGTTTTCAAGACTATAGCGTCTGATCTTCGACAGATCTTCTTCAGAAAAGTTGACAGCCCCTTTTCTGGCAGAGAAGTCTTTGAGACCAAAGTAAACGGCATCTGCTCCATTCTGCAGTGCCGTCAATGCTCCAGATAAACTTCCCGCCGGTAATGCTAATTCAATCATAGTGATATCTTAGCCGTTGAAAGAGGAAAATGATAGTCAGCTTCTAGCCAATCTATAGATATCCGATATCTCTTTCTCTCCAAGCTTGAAAGAGTCTCCGATCTTTCGCTTTCTATGGAATGTAGCACCATAAGACAGGTCCGATATGTCATCCTCTGTCAAATCTATTCCAAGACCACTTATCCTGATAGGCATATTAATAGAAAGGAAAAACTTCTCCATTTCATTTATTGTTTCTTCTGCAACTTTCTCTTTTTCTCCTTTTAGAGAGAAGAGCTTTTCTCCCAACAGCGATAGCCTATCTATAATTGAAGGGAATACGTACCTTGCCCAGCTTGACCAAATGGCGGTTAGTCCTGCTCCATGCGCTACATCAAATTTGGCGGAGAGTTCATGCTCCATCTGATGACATGCCCAGTCGCCGCGGCTATCTGCACCCATATTCATCAGTCCGTTGTGGGATAGGGATCCCGCCCACATCAAATTGGCTCTTGCCTCATAATCATGTGGTTCTGAGAGTGCGACAGGGGTATATGAAATGACTGTCTTTAATAGGGCTACTGAGAGATCGTCTGTCAACACCAGACCATCTCCACTATGAAAGAAACGCTCCAAAGTATGCATCATTATGTCTGCTGATCCGCTTGCCGTCTGATAGCGTGATACTGAATAAGTTAGTTCTGGATTGAGAAAAGCATACTTCGGTCTTCCCCATTCCGAATTCAGTCCACGCTTATATCCCGGGCCGTCGTCGTTTGATATGACGCTTGAAGCACTCATTTCGCTGCCGGTGGCGGAGAGAGTGAGAATAACTGCCAAAGGAAAGGCGCCTTTTACTTTCCTTTCTCCTAAATAATACTCCCAAATATCGCCATCTTGATTAAATAGACCATAAGCGATGGCTTTCGCGCTATCAACTACGCTTCCACCCCCGAGGGCGATAATTATTTCTGAACCATGCTCTTTAGCCTTTTCTATAGCTTCTCTTACCTTTGTTACTCTTGGATTCGGAACAACACCTCCAACCTTTACAAAGTCGATTCCATTCTTTTTGAGGTCTTCTTCGACTCTCTCCAAGAGTCCTGATTCTGTTGCGCTCTTTCCTCCGTAGTGTAACAGGGCTCTCTTATATCCGTCTTTTTTTAGAGTCTCTCCAAGTTTTGTTTCAGCTTCTTTTCCAAAAAGGACTCTGGTGGGTGTATAGTATTCAGTCATTGTTATTCTCCATTACTACAGCTTTTCCTTCACTTCCATCAGCTTTGATCATAAGATCTCTTTCGCTTCTTACATGAATAAAGTGCTTTGTCTCTTCAATAAGTGGCATTTTCTTTATTTCCTCGTAATCGACTCTACCTTCTCCGTATATAGGGTTGTTGGTAAGGTACAGGCAACCTAGACTAGTTACATTCTGGAAGAAGTGGGATCCTTCACTTGGCTCTGCCTGTAGCTCCTCAAGGCCTGTCTCCACAATTACTTTTGCTTTTGAAATCTGGGGCCATGAGCAAGGGATGCCAAGCCACTTGTCGCTTGATCCTAGTCTTCCAGCTGCAATAAGGACATAAGGCTCCTCCATTCGTTTGTTGATACTTTCAAGCTCCTCGGCCATCTCTGTCATTTCACTTCTTTTGAACTTCTCAGGGAGAATAGAGACTATATCTTTTACTCCGCTGACTTTACCGTTTCCCATTACTTTCTCAGAAGAAATAAGGGCACTCTTTAGTTCTTCCGTAGTCACCTGAATGTTTTCGAATCTGTCTGTGGACGATATAGGCCTGATTTGTAGAATAGAAAAGTCCGGCATGCCGCTATGCTCTGTATTCACGGCGAATTCTATTTCAACTGGCTCTGCCATAGTACGTGTCCCCAGTTTCAACATATCGTCGATGATCTTAGAGAGTGGTATCATCTCATACTTTACTATGCCGTTGAATGTAAGACTTTTGAAGCCTTCGTCATATGGGTTTTCTGAGACAAAGCCGTCGCTTCTCATAACAGACATTATACCCATGGTGGCTCTAGGATATTTCGATACTTTGGAAAGAGGAAGCTGGACAAGGTTGTCTATGTCGTTAAGCGGGGAGAACGGCTTATTTGTATCCAGGGCATAAAAGAAGCGCTGGGAAGAGCCTCGTCCTGTAAGTGAAGTTACAGGAATCTGAGGTTTTGCAGGGCAGAATCTGAAGGCCGCCCCCTCGTCTACAATCGTCTTTCCCATACCGAAGGCGAGCATTCCAAGTCCATCTTCTGATTTTCTGTTTCCGGATGGATAATAATCAAGACTTCTTGCCACCCCCGAAATATTCGGGAACCACAAACCGTCATGGTCACTTCCAGTAATCTGTTGGATGATTACAGCCATTTTCTCTTCTTCGGTACTGTGACCAGTACGTTTCAAGTACTCTCTTGCTCCTTCGAAATAGGTTGAAGCCCATACTGTCTTTACAGCCTTCTCCAAATCCTCAAGTCTTTTCTCATCACTTCCTTTGTTAGGAATCATAGATGTCTGATAGACTCCGGCGAAGGGTTGGAAATGGCTGTCTTCAAGAAGAGACGAAGATCTGACGGAGATTGGAACCTTTATTACTTCAACAATTCTCTTTAAGTCCAGTTCAAGATCTTCCGGCATCTTTGCGCCGAGGAAAACAGAGAGTATTTCATCATCGTTTTTATCGATGAAATCCCCTGGCCAGAAGTCGTTTAAGGAGAGGAATCTATCAAAAAGCTCTGTAGAGATTACAATTGTGCGGGGTATGGAGACGTAGATGTCTTTATATCTTTTTCTTATTCCATCCGCCTTCATCTCCATTGCGATGAATGCCAGACCTCGTCCTTTTCCTCCTAATGAGCCTTTGCCTATTCTGGAGAAAAGGAAAGTCTCGTCATAACTCTTTCTATTGAATTCCGCTATGGAGCCTCTAGTCCTTTCTTTTCTATAGCTTTTTATTGTGGTGTAAATAAGCTCCCTTGTCTTTTCTGCATCGCTTCCATCGCTTTTCATGGTTATGGGCTTGAGAATAGAAGCAAGATGATAGAGAGATTGGGCTCTAAGCCACCTGGAAAGGTCGTTCTTTCTTACATGGTAGGCAAATGAAGAGATAGGAACCTCCATCATCTTATCCTGCAGCTCTTTCATTGTGGAGGCAGTGGCAATAGTCTCTCCTGTGGCTGGATCCATAAAATTAAACGCGCCGAAGTCATATTTTGTTTTGAAATATGACTCTAAGAAATGGTACCTGTCTGGAGATAGCTTCCAAATAAAATCCGCACCTATTTCTTTTGCAATCTCTTCTGCGTTTTCATCCGTAGACTGCAAGAGTACGGGAATTTCCGGGTTATCTTTCTTAATTGCCTTGCCTAGCTCTTTTCCTCCCTCTTTGTCTCCATAAGGAGAAGGGAAGGAGAGGTCTGTTATTACTCCCAAAATATTGTCTCTGTATTTGTTGTAGAGAGTCCAAGCTTCATCATAGTTTCTAGCTAGGATTATTTTTGGCCTTCCCCTCATTCTCAGCTTCATGCCCCATTCGTTGAGGGCTTCGAGAATAGAGGCTCTGTTCTGCTGAATCAAAAGCATATAGAGCTGGGGAAGGTATGAAGAGATGAATTTGACTGAGTCTTCTACAAATAAAATGACTTCTACGTCAGCTTCCTCAGTGTCATGGTCTACATTTATGGCGTCCTCAATAAGCTTGATCATTGCAAGGAATACCGACGGGTCTCCCATCCAATAGAACATATAGTCGATATAAGGACAGTTTTCGCCCTTCAGTTCCTTGACTCTCCTATGGTCGGGAGAAGGGGAGAGGACGATAAAAGGAAGAGATGAGTCATATTTTTTGACAGCTTCAGCCAAAGCCTCTACTCTTCCCGATCCCAGTTCCAGCATAGATATTACAAGATCGAACTTTCCGTTCTTCAGGTACTCTAAAGCTTCATTTTCACTTGATGTATGTGTAATCTTTGGTGGGTTTGAGAGCCCCAAGGCCGTATATTCCTTATATAGCTCTTCTTCCACTCTCCCGTCTTCTTCAAGCATAAAGCGGTCATAGTCAGAGCAGATGAGAAGCACGTTATATACATGCTTCAACATCAAAGAAGAGAAAGGGATCCAAGTTTCATCCAGTTGGTAATGCATATTATTTCTTTGTTCTAATAAGTAGGAATGTGACTAAT
>CAMEXG010000053.1 GCA_945947045.1 uncultured Spirochaetales bacterium
CAGCCTATCCACCTTACAAAGCACTCTGGACAGGAGTTCGACTTGGTCCTTTCTGGAGCACTCTTGGTACAGGTGGGTTCAAACAAAGAAGTCTTACATGAAGGCGATAGCATCTACTATAACTCATCTACTCCTCATGGAATGATCGCTGTAGAAGGAAAGGACTGTGTCTTCTGTGCCATGGTCATGAACGGAGAAGACAGCGAAGAGTATTCAATGAAAACCTCCATCGCTCCACTTCCTCCATCAAGAAAGCTTATCTGTGAAAAGTTTGTCGAATGTAAGGAAGATGAAAACGGTGTACTACAGAGTGTTGAGTTCAAGAACACAGACTCCTTCAACTTCGGCTTCGATGTTGTCGATGCAATAGCTGAGAAATACCCTGAAAAGCTTGCAATGATCCATTTGGATAAGAATAAAGTAGAACGTAGATTTACTTTCTTGGATATAAAGAAACAGAGTGCAAGATGCGCCAACTACTTCCTCTCTCTTGGAATCAAGAAGGGCGACAAAGTCATGCTTGTTCTTAAGCGTCACTATCAGTTCTGGTTTGCTATGATCGCCCTCCATAAGATCGGAGCAATAGCTATCCCTGCCACCTATCAGCTAAGAGAACATGACTTTACATACAGATTCAATGCAGCTGGAGTCAGTGCCATCCTATGTACTTCTGACGGAGACTGTGCTGAAATTGTGGATAAAGTTCAGAGCGAATGCCCGACTCTCAATCTCAAGGTTCTTGTCGGTGGACAGAGAGAGGGATGGAGAGACTTCGACAGTGAGTATGGTTTCTTTAAGAGCTCCTTCAGACGTACTCCAGATACTCCATCAGGAGACGAGCCGGCTCTTATGTTCTTCTCTTCAGGAACAACAGGAAATCCAAAGATGGTTGAACATAAGCATACATATGGTCTCGGTCACTTCCTTACAGCTAGATATTGGCATAACTGTGAGCCTGACGGTCTTCACTTCACTATCTCCGATACAGGTTGGGGCAAGTCACTTTGGGGCAAGCTTTATGGCCAATGGATGTGTGAAGGTGCAGTATTTGTATATGACTTCGAAAGATTCCAAGCAAATGATCTTCTTCCTCTCTTCGCAAAGTATCAGATCACAACATTCTGTGCTCCTCCTACAATGCTGAGAATGATGATCAAGGAAGATCTCACAAAATACGATTTCTCATCGGTAAGACATATGACTACTGCAGGAGAGGCTTTGAACCCGGAAGTCGCGATGCAGTTTAAGAAGGCTACAGGTCTTGAGATCATGGAAGGTTTCGGTCAGACGGAAACAACTCTTACTGTCGGTAACTTCAGAGGAACAAAGGTCAAACTTGGTTCAATGGGTAAACCAAGCCCACAGTATAAAGTCAAGATTGTTGATCCGGACGGAGTTGAAGTTCCAAACGGTGAAACAGGCGAGATCGTCATCGATATCAGGGATGGTGCACCTGTCGGTCTCTTCACCGAGTATTATAGAGACAAGGAAAAGACAGAGGAAGTCATGCATGACGGCTACTATCACACAGGAGATACAGCTTGGAGAGATGAAGACGGATACTTCTTCTATGTGGGCAGAGTCGACGATATCATCAAGAGTAGTGGATACAGAATCGGACCATTTGAAGTTGAGAGCGTAATCATGGAGCTGCCATATGTCCTGGAGTGCGGTGTATCTGCTTGCCCGGATCCTGTAAGAGGACAGGTAGTAAAGGCTTCTATTGTACTTACAAAGGGAACAGAGCCCACTGAAGAGTTGAAGAAAGATATCCAGAACTATGTAAAGGCTCATACAGCTCCTTATAAGTATCCTAGGGTCGTTGTTTTCAGAGACGAGCTGCCTAAGACTATAAGTGGAAAGATCAGGAGGAATGCACTCTGATGAAGGTATCGTCCATTCAAATGAATATGGCTTTCTCTGATCCTGATGAAAACTACAGGAGGGCGGAGGAGCTGATACGAAAGACTGTGGAAGAAAACAGACCAGATACCGTTGTCTTGCCTGAGACTTGGAATCTAGGATTCTTTCCAAGGGAAAACTTATATTCTTTATCAGATAAAGAGGGGGAGAGGACTAAGACTCTTCTCTCCCGTTTGTCCAAGGAGCTAAATGTAAATATCGTAGGAGGCTCTGTAGTAAGAAGTGATAAGACGGAAGTGAGAAACACTTCTTATGTCTACTCCCGCACTGGCGAACTACTCGCTTCCTATGATAAGACGCATCTATTCTCTCCAATGGACGAAGATAAGTTCTTTTCAAAGGGGGACCATATATCCCTATTCACTCTCGACGGAGTCAAGTGCGGCGTAATAATCTGCTATGACATCAGATTCCCGGAGCTAGTAAGAACTATGGCCTTAAAAGGAATGGATGTATTATTTGTAGTCTCCCAGTGGCCTAAGGTGAGAGTACCACACTTAATGGCCCTTACCAGGGCTAGAGCCATAGAGAACCAGATGTATCTCGTCCTTTCCAACTCATGTGGAAAGGCAGGAGAGACACAGTATGGAGGCTCTTCTCTTATTCTCTCTCCTTGGGGAGAAGTATTGGCGTCAACCCAGGATGAAGAAGAAAATATTATTACAGCAAATCTAGATATGGGCGTAATTTCTGACATAAGAAATTCAATAAATGTATTCTCAGACAGGCGTCAAGAGATATACAATCTTTAGAAAATAGTGCGTTAAGGAGAAAAAGATATGGATTACAATTTCCCAGTAGTGAGAACGACTCATCCAAAGGCAAGACCTGAAGATGAAACAAAACTTGGATTTGCCAAGTACTTCACCGACCATATGTTTGCAATGGATTGGGATGAAGGCCTGGGCTGGCATGACGGAAGAGTGGTACCGCATGAACCACTATTAATTGAACCAGCTTCTTGTGTCCTCCATTACGCCCAGATGATGTTCGAAGGTATGAAGGCATATCGCACACAAGATGGCGAGATTCAGATTTTCAGACCTGACATGAACGTCAAGAGAATGGCACGCACATGTGAAAGAATGTGTATCCCTGAGCTACCTGAAGACTTGTTGGTTGCAGCTGTAAGAGCTGTCATCAAAGAAGACATAGATTGGGTTCCAAAGGCTCCTGGAACAGCTCTTTACATCAGACCATTTATTTTTGGTGATGAAGTATCTTTCTCTGTGCTTCCTGCAAAGCACTATAGATTCCTTATTATCCTCAGCCCTACAGGAAGCTACTATGCAGCAAATGATAAGGGACTCCATCCAACAAGAATCTATGTACAGGACAAGTATATCCGTGCAGCAAAGGGTGGTACAGGATATGCAAAGGTTGGTGGAAACTATGGCGGCGGAATGAGAGCAAGCCAGGATGCCATCAAATACAACTGTAAGGATGTATTGTGGCTTGATGCCCAGGAGCATAAATATGTTGAAGAAATCGGAACATCCAACGCTTTCTTCAAGATTGACGGTGAAGTAATCACAGCTCCACTTGACAGCGGCACAATCCTTCCTGGTATCACACGTGACTCTGTAATCCAGCTTTTGAAGAAATGGGGCGTACCTGTCAGCGAGAGAAAGCTCAGCATCGACGAAATTGAAGAGGCAAGTAAGAATGGAAAACTTGAAGAAATCTTCGCTTCCGGTACGGCAGCTGTAATTTCTCCTATCGGAACACTCTGTGTCCAGGGTGAGGACTACACAGTAGGTGACGGAAACGTAGGACCACTGGCTCAGAAGCTCTACGACAATATCTACGGCATGCAGACAGGTAAAGTCGAAGACTACATGGGTTGGGTATACCCACTGGGCCTCAAGGCATGAAGAGATTGACCCTCTTTTTGGGCCACTATGGTTCTGGCAAGACCAACTTGGCTGTCAACTGGGCAATGAATATGGCTAAAAGTGGTAAGAGCGTCGAAATAGCCGACCTTGATATCGTCAATCCATATTTCAGGACAAAAGACAGCCAGAAAGAGTTGGAAGCGGCGGGAGTGAAGGTAATTGCTCTTCCTTTCGCCAACTCCAGCGTTGATCTCCCTTCCATCCCCAGCGAGGCATATGCTCTTGTTGAAGACAAGTCCAGATACGGTGTATTGGATATAGGAGGCGATGAAAGAGGAGCATATGCACTGGGGCGTTTTTCTCCATACATTAGGGAGGAAGACAACTATGATATGTTCTATGTGGTTAATTTCCATCGTCCCCTTACAAGAAATGCTGAAGACGCATACTATTGTATGAAAGAGATCGAAGTTGCCTCAGGTCTGGTATTTACTGGAATAGTGAACAATTCGAACTTAGGTGCAGAAACTACAGTGGAAACTATAACTGAAACATATGGTGAGGCTGATAAGCTTTCTAAGCTCAGTGGAATCCCTATTGTAGCAGTTACTGCTGAGAAGAGTATCGCCACTTCTGATATGGTTCCCTTGAATCTCCAGAAGAGGATTTTTGACTAAGAGGAAAAAATGGCTAAAGTTACATTTAATGAAGACATCTGCAAGGGTTGCGGCCTCTGTGTAGACGCTTGTCCAAAGCACATTTTGGCGCTTGCAAAAGACAAGATCAACAAGAAAGGACACAATCCTGCGGTTATGACAGACCAGGAAAAGTGCATTGGCTGTGCATTCTGCGCAACTATGTGCCCAGACTGTGTCATCAAGGTGGAGAAGTAAAATGGCAGAAAAGGTATTGATGAAAGGTAACGAGGCAATCGCCGAATCCGCCATCAGGTCAGGATGCCTCCATTATTTCGGTTATCCTATTACACCGCAGACTGAAGTCGCTGCGTATATGGCTAAGAGAATGCCGAAGATCGGTGGAGTATTTTTACAGGCAGAAAGTGAAATCAGCGCCATCAACATGGTTTATGGAGTAGCTGCAACAGGTAAGAGAGTTATGACAAGCTCTTCTTCTCCTGGAATCTCCCTTAAGCAGGAAGGAATCAGCTACATTGCAGGTTCAGACCTCCCGGCAGTCATCGTCAACGTACAGCGTGGAGGCCCGGGACTTGGAGGAATTCAGCCAAGCCAGTCCGATTACTTCCAGGCAACTAAGGGTGGCGGACATGGGGATTATCATCTTATTGTCCTCACTCCTTCCAGTGTTCAGGAAATGGCAGACCTTACTTCTCTTGCTTTTGACCTGGCTGATAAGTATAGAATGCCTGCAATGCTTCTTGCTGACGGTACTATGGGACAGATGATGGAACCTGTTGTTCTTCCTGAACCAAAAACTTGCACTGTAGATAAGCCTTGGGCTCTTACAGGAACAGAGTGCAAGAGAGAGCACAACATCGTCAACTCACTCTATCTCTCTCCTGAAGTCTTGGAACGCACAAATATAGAGCGATTTGAAAGATATAAAGAAGTTGAGAAAAACGAGACAAGATGGGAAGAGTATATGATGGAGGATGCAGAATACTGCATCGTTGCCTTTGGTATTGCCGCCCGTGTTGCCAAGAATGCTATTAAAGTCTTGAGAGAGAAGGGCATAAAGACAGGTCTTATCAGACCTATCACAGTATGGCCATTCCCATCAGAACCTATCAGAAAGGCTGCTGACAAAGTAAAAGGCTTTATCAGTGTGGAGTTAAGTATGGGGCAGATGATTGAAGACGTTAAACTTGCTGAAGAATGTAAAAAGCCTGTTTCTCTTTGTTCTCGCAGCGGCGGTATGATCCCTGATGTCGAGAGAATCGTCAAGAGCGTTGAAGAAATGGCTAATGGGGAGGCAAAATAATGGCAGTTGTATTTGAAAAACCAAAAAGCCTTACATCTAAAGAGTTCCATTATTGCCCGGGCTGCCCACATGGAATTATTCATCGCTTGGTTGCAGAGGCAATAGACAATCTTGGAATCGAAGGAAAGGCCATCGGTGTCGCTCCAGTCGGATGCGCTGTTATGGCATATGACTATTTTACTTGCGATATGATTGAGGCGGCTCATGGCCGTGCTCCAGCTGTTGCAACAGGAATAAAGCGCTCTCTCCCAGACAACATCGTCTTTACTTATCAGGGAGACGGAGACTTGGCATCCATCGGTATGGCTGAAACAGTTCATGCTGCAACAAGAAACGAGAATATCACAATTATTTTCGTCAACAACGCAATCTATGGTATGACAGGTGGCCAGATGGCTCCTACATCACTTCCAGGACAGGTGACTCAGACTTCTCCTTATGGAAGAGACGTAAAGACAGCTGGTTATCCTATTAAGGTTGCTGAGCTTCTTTCTTCACTTGATGCTCCTTATTACATCGAGAGAGTTGCTGTAAACAACGTTAAGAACGTAAAACACGCTGGAAAGGCAATCGAGAAGGCATTCAGAAACCAGATGGAAGGAAAGGGGTTCTCACTTATTGAAGTAATCTCAGCTTGTCCTACAAACTGGGGACTCACTCCTCAGAAGGCTCTTCAGTGGGTGGATGAGAAGATGATCCCTTACTATCCTCTTGGAGTCTACAGAGACAAAGATAAGGAGGCTTCAGTATGACAAGTCAGATTCTTATTGCAGGTTTCGGTGGACAGGGTATTCTCTTTTCTGGAAAACTTCTTGCTTATAAGGCTCTATCGGAAGGAAAGGAACTTTCTTGGCTTCCTTCCTATGGCCCTGAGATGAGAGGCGGTACAGCTTCCTGCTCTGTGACTATCAGTGACGAAAGCGTAGGCTCTCCTATCATCGACAATCCTGATGTTCTTATTGTCATGAACCTTCCTTCTCTCGATAAATATGAAAAGACAGTCAAGAAGGGTGGAGTGATCTTCGTTGATTCAACTCTCATTGCGAGAAAGGTAGAGAGAGAAGATGTAAAAGCATTCTATATTCCTGCTACAAAGATGGCACAGGATATGGGGACACCAAACTTGGCTAACATCGTATTGCTGGGTAAGGTTCTCAAAGAGTGTCCGGAAATTGGAATGAACGGCATGGAAGAAGCTTTAAAAAAGGTTGTAAGTAAGCATCCTGAGATGTATGAAAGAAACCTTAAGGCTGTAGAAGCTGGATATAACTACTAAGAAGCGGGGCTGTAAAAGCCCCGTATCTTCAAAAACTAATTCGTTTTACTTTCTATTTTAAGACGTTCCAATATCCTTTTTTGTTTGATCCTATTCTTTCGATTACGCCAATCTTTTTTAGATAAGAGATACAGTTATCAATTGTGCCGTTGCTTGCACCTGTTATTCTTGCCATTTCAGGCTTTGTTACATTTGGATTGTTTCTTATGAGAGTTAATACTTTTGTCTGTGTGGAAGATAAATGTATTTGACTCTCAGTTGGGTGATAAATTGGGTGATAAATCCCTCTTCTTTTCTTTGATTATCACCCAATAAATCGTTCTAATACGCTTTTGAGAGCATGTAGTTCAAGTGGCTTTGATATGTGCCAGTTCATTCCTACAGTTCTTGCAGCCTGTACGTCTTCAGCAAAGGCATTTGCCGTCATGGCTATAATAGGAACTTGTTTCAAATATGGTCTGTTCTGTGCCCTGATGGCTCTTGTTGCATCGTAGCCATTCATCTTAGGCATCTGGATATCCATGAAGACAATATCATAGTAGCCGTCAGGAGATGAGGTGATCAAATCTACGGCTTCTATTCCATCAATTGCTGTCTCTATACTCATCCCTGTGGTTTTCAGAATCTCGCAAGCTATCTCCATATTGAGGTCATTGTCTTCAACAACCAGGGCTCTCTTTCCTTGGAGCTTTAATGCTTCGAGATCCGATAGGGAGATATATTTATCTACAGGCTTCTCTTCTTCTTTTCCCAGTATAGAGGAGAAGGTCTTCTCAAGCCTTGATTTAAAGAGAGGCTTACCTATGAATGCATTGGCTCCCGCTCTTTTTGCATCTTCTTCTATCTCAGACCAGTCATAGGCGGATATTATGATAATCGGTACATCATTGCCCACTTTTTGTCTTATTTTGCGGGTGGCTTCTATTCCATCCATGCCTGGCATTTTCCAGTCTAGTATTGCTGCAAAGAAATCTAATCCTTCGCTGTGGCGAGATACGACTTTTTCAACTGCGTCCTTGCCGTTATTCACGCCTTCCACTTTCATGCCCATGGAGGAGAGAATATCTAATGAAGACTCAAGGCTCAGCTCGTCATCATCTGCAACAAGGACATCCAGGTCTACAAATCGTTTTTCCAGGTTTTCATTTTTATCCTGAAGCTTAAGATAGATAGTAACAGTAAATATGGAACCTACACCAAGAGTGCTTTCTACTTTTATATCGCCACCCATCATTCTTGCGATATTGCGGCTTATTGTCATACCCAGTCCTGTGCCTTGAGTCCTTCTTTCACTTCCGTCCTCTGCTCTTGTAAATGGCTCAAAAATATGGTCCATAAACTCTTCGCTCATTCCGATTCCGTTGTCTTCGAAGACAAACTCATAGCATCCTACTTTCTCTTGTCTTGATGGGCGCTCAGAGATAGTGAGCCTTATTCTTCCTCCGTCTGGAGTGAACTTTACAGCATTCCCCATAAGATTAGTGAATATCTTCTGGATACGGAGACTATCTCCGATGACATTTTCATGCTGTACTCCAGATACATTGACGTTGAGGGTATGATTGTGCTCAGTTATCTGTGAGGAGGTCATGTTAATAAGATTCTCAATCAAGTCTGAGAGATTAAATTCATCTTCAGCTAGCTGTACTTTTCCTGACTCGATTTTATTCATATCTAAGACTTCGTTTATTAGAGAAAGTAGGTGGCGACTAGCCTTTGTAATCTTCTCAAGAGAATCTTTTACTCTTTCTTTATCGTCAAGGTGAGAGGCGGCTATGGCAGTCATTCCTATAATTCCATTCATAGGTGTCCTGATATCATGAGACATAGAGGATAGGAAGTCTGTCTTTGCCTTTGATGCACTTTCAGCGGCATAATAAGCTTCTCTTAAGGCCGCTTCCTGTTTCTTTTCTTTTTTTATTAGATCGTCTATATTCCTCGTCCCGACTACAGCAACCCATCCCCCGTCAGATGTGTCGACATATGCAACTCTTGCCTGAAGATAGAAGATGTCCCCATCCAGCTTTTTTCCGTAGGTAAAAGAGTAATCGTGGCCACGATTATCTTTGATATATGGTAGAGACAACTTCTCCAGGAAATTTACTTTGTCATCATCTACCACAAGATGCATTGCATAACTCTTCACTCCATCCGTCCAATGTCTGAGATTATTATCGAAGTGTCTGTCTATAGCCTCACCGTCTTCTCCATATGCGCGGTATGTGGAGACAGTGTCTGTAGCGACGTCTACAAGGAGTATGGAATAATACTCGGAGCCCAGGCCTTCGATTATCTCCCTCTGGGCCTCCATCTCTTTCGTTACTTTGATCTGCCTCCTTGTCTCTTGGTCTACATCACGCATACCAAGAATCAAAGTGTCACTATCCACAGATCTCGCTACATTCATCTCGTAGTATTGGATAGACTCGGCGAGTATTCGTCGAAATCCCATTTTATAGAGACCGGTCTCCGATGTTTTTTCCAATAGATTTTTGAGCCTTGAGTTCTCTCTTATTCTATCCCTATCGTCAGGATGAACAAAACTATCGATATAACGGTCGACTATGGTTTCATAATCACTGAGCTTCAAAAGTGAAGAGAGGAGAGTAGGAGGGAAGCCATCGCCATCTGTCCTATAGAGAGTCATGGCACCGGTCGTAGTATTTATCCTGAAGAGACTATGATACTCCTCGGTCAACACTGATGATATCGCTGTCTCTTCTCTCAATGCTTTGTTTGTCTTTTCAATGGCAGCAATGGCGTCGTCCATCTCTTTTTGGTGGAGAAGATTCAACCTTGTCTCTTCGTTTACATTCTTAAATCCAATGACAAATTCCCTTACATTGAGAGAAGGTAAGACGATATGACACTGGAAAAAGTGTATTCTGTTATTCCTGTTTATTCTGTAGTTGAAAGTGTATTCACTTCTCTTCGTTAACTTGGAAAGAACTTTTGATGGAGTATCGATAGCATAAAATAAGTGCCTGTCTTCTTCGATGACTTCATTCTTGTAATAGGTTTTGATGTTATCTTCATAGTTTCCTTTTGAAAAAGAATCGTAGTACAGTTTTTCAATTTCTTTTCCCATGCGGAAACATATGGCGATACCTGTCTCCTCGCTGACAGCATAAACATTCTCATAAGAGGAAGACAATGCTTGGATCACATTGTTCTTTATCTTGATGTTCTTTATTTCATTGTCTACATCGCTAAGAGCAAATAGAAATGTCGAAGCATCACCTTTTTTGTTATTGATGGGAATAATCGATAGTCTTGACCAGCGGTTATCTTTGTTCTGAAAGTCGTGGTTTATCAGTTTATCTTCCTTGAGTCTTTTAGGTAGCCCCATCGGTTGGACAAACTCCAAGAGTGGAGCAGCCTCCTCTTTTTTCGCTATGGAATAAACCAGATTATTTATACCGGACTCTAGATCTTCTTCTATACCGTAGGAGTCATGATATCCCGTTTGGGAGATGACTCTTCGCATGGTTTTATTTTCTATGTCGATGAAATAAAGAGAGTCGAAGGCGTTTCCCATAGCTTCGATTATGGCTGAGTGTCGTTGTTCCTCTTTTAGTAGGACTTCTAGATGTTCTTTGGCTTTCTTCTCTTTCTCAAGAGCCTCCAACTCCCTTATTTTGTCATTGTGTATTGCTTCGACAGCAAAGAAAACATGAATAAGATTTCCCTCTTCATCCCTTCCTCCATCAATGAATGAGCATCTGGTCCACTGTTCTTCTTTTTTGTCTGTCTTATTTAGAAATGCAGGGCTAAGGTACTCCAGATAAATCTTCTTTTTTCCTTCCATTCTTTCGTTTATAGTGTCGAGATTGACAAAATTCTTCATGGCTGAAGCAAAGGGGGGTTCCACCATATTGGAGACGAAGTATTCAAAGCCCTGCTTTGTGTCTCCTTCTTTTCCTATTCGTTCGTGGACAAGGTCGAAGGAAGAAAGCTCTTGGTATCTACCTGTGGTTAAATCGATGTCATAAATTGATGTATATATGCTTCCAAGGGATTTGATGAGTCTCTCCACTTCCATATTACTTCTCTCCACTCTGAGATACGTTTTGACTCGTAATCCCTTTTTGTCAGATTTCCCTATTCACTACACCTTCAAGGTATCCGACAGTGAATTCGGCCCAAGAATATTGAGCCATATACTCGCCGCTATACTCGTTGATTGCATCACTGTCACCATTCATGAAAGAGTAGTAGTCGCAGTTGATAAGATCTGTCTTTATTGAAATATAACCACGGCTTTTATTAAATAAATCAGGGCAGCCTAGAGAAGAGAATGTCTTTCTCATGGATGCAACAAGGTTTCTGATCTGACTCTGTACTGAGAGGCCGTCTTCCTTATCTTCAAATAAAACAGCAGCGAGTTCAGCCATGGAGACGCTGGCACCCTTTCTATGTACCAGGTATGCAAAGAGCTCCTTCGCCTTTGATAGCTGGAATACGACAGGCTTATTTTTCCAGAATACTTCGAAGTTACCGAAACACTGAACTCTCACTTTCGGTTCCTCTTCTTTTTCTTCAATAAAACCTCTTGCATTGGATGCTGCTCTCTTCTCCATGATGATGTAATCTAGTTCTTTTCTGGC
>CAMEXG010000054.1 GCA_945947045.1 uncultured Spirochaetales bacterium
CATTGTTCTTGGAGAATACATATGGAAAGAGGAAATACAAAAAAAGCTATTTTGGAAGCGGCATTGGAACTGTTTTCCAGGCAGGGCTTTGAAGCGACTTCCATTTCCCAGATTGCTGATGCAGTAGGCATCCGTAAGGCTTCTCTATACAGCCACTTTGATAGCAAGCAGGCAATTCTTAATGCTTTGGTAAAGGAAGTATTGGAAGAGTATGAAAAGCATTCCCTTTTTTCAAGGGCCAATTGGGAGAATGATGGAGGCCTCCTTCCTTTGTCTCCCGATGAAGCTGTAACCATGATTCTGGGGCAGATAAGGTATATCCTGCGTGACAAGGCCATCAGTAGGGCACGAAAAATGCTTGTAATAGAGCAGTTTCAGAATAAGGAGTTGGCGAAACTCCAGACCAAGCAGAATTATTCTGATGTTCTGGGATACTTCACATCATTTATTAAATGCCTCATTGAAAAAGGAGTTCTTGACTCAGATGATCCAGAGATCATGGCAGCCCAGTTTTGTCTTCCTATTTCAATTTGGATAAACCTTGCAGATAGGGAACCGGAGAGGGAGCCTGAGGTAATGGAAATGGTTGAAAGACACATAAGGCAGTTTTTCAAGGTATATGGAAAATAAAGGAAGGACAAGCAATGAGACTGGATGGATATGGTTTATTTGTGAAGGATATGTCCACAATGATTCGATTCTACAGGGATGTACTGGGCTTTGATATAAAAGAAGATGAGAATACAGATAATGTATACCTCATAAAGGACGGAACTCTTTTTCTCTTATATGGAAGAAAGGACTTTGAAACATTGACGGGTAAACGATATGAATACCTGAAAGGCATCAATGCCCATTCAGAGATGGCCCTCTATGTCGACTCTTTTTCCCAGGTGGATGAAGAGTATCAAAAGGCAATTGACAATGGAGCAACATCTCTATTGGAGCCCACGACTGAACCTTGGGGGCAAAGGACCTGTTTCATAGCTGATCCTGAAGGGAACATCATTGAAATCGGTTCATGGAATAAACCATATGAAGAAAAAGACAAGAAATAATTGAGTATTGGACAGTCTCATTTAATTTCAGGAAATATGAAAAAATCAATAAGAATAAAGAAGGAAAATACATGAAAGATGATCATTTTACATCACGTATCTTCACAATTGCGGGAGCTCTAATGTGTATCTCAGGCCTATTGTTGGCAATATGTGTCAAGGTACTTTATGGCGGCATTATGTTGGCTGCTGCTTTCTGTATGTTCTTTGCTGCCTATAATTTTCGCATCAAAGAAGATGAAGATGACAAAAACAAAAAACATTGAAAAGGGCAGATAAATAAAATCCCGGATCTCAAGTCGTTGGCTTTTGTTTTGGACACTGTTTATAGGAGTAGGGGCCATTTATGGCGAAACCATGATGCTGATTGACCACAGCGGCAAAGCCTCGGGAATGGACGGATTGCTGCCATACTTTAAGGTCCTGCCTTTTCAGGGTACTTGTTCCAAGACTACATCTTTTCAGGTATAGCTCTTTTGATTGTAAATGGAATAAGTAATCCTACTGCAGCAGTGCTGATTATGATGAAAAAGAAAACCTGCATTGTTCTAGGTGGAGTCTTCGGTATTGCATTGATGCTTTGGATTTGCATCCAGTTTGTTATCTTTCCTCCAAACTTTATGTCTACAAGCTATTTTGTCTTTGGCTTGATAGAGGCGCTTACCGGATATATGACTTGGGTGTTTCAAAAGCAGGAGGAGGTCTATAAGGAGGCAAAGGGGAAAATAAGAGAAGTGGATTATATTTTGGTGCATCGTGCAAATAGAAATAATCTAGTGTTATAGAAGAAATGGAAAAACTTTTGGAGCTTTCCCTTACATCCAGTGTAAGTATGGAAATACATATGTGTGTATCTAAAGACCAATGGTAAAGAGAGTGTAGAGTGGATAATGGAACGGCTAGAATGGGGGCACTGGTGGAAGTGTGAAGAATCCAGACTGATTCTTCCTCTATATAAGATAATGGATGGGAGAGAACAACACACTTTGAATCTACAAAATGTTGTTAAACTGCAGGTTCATTTAGAAAAAGCGAAGGTAGAAAGGCAATATAAGAGCCTTTGGATCAAATAAAAATGGAAATATAGAATCTATAAAGAGGACGCCAAATGAGAAGACTGATCATATATATTCATGGTAAAGGAGGCAGTGCTGAGGAAGGAGAACATTATAAAATGCTCTTTCCTGATAGTGACGTAATCGGTTTTGATTACCTCTCGGCTACGCCTTGGGAAGCAAAGATTGAATTTCCCCGGTTTTTTGATATCCTGAGGGAGGGATATGATTCTGTAATCCTCATTGCAAACAGTATAGGGGCTTATTTCTCCATGTGCGCTTTGGGGGAAAAGAATGTTTCTCAAGCTCTTTTCATTTCTCCTATTGTCAATATGGAAAAACTTATAAAAGACATGATGGCTTGGAATAATATTGGGGAAGAGGAACTGGAAGAAAGAGGGACAATCCCCACAGATTTTGGAGAAACCTTATCTTGGGAATATCTCTCATATGTGAGGGACAATCCTATAGAGTGGCACATCCCTACAAGTATTCTGTATGGAGAAAAAGACAACCTGACAAGTCTTTTGACAATATCTGAGTTTTCAAAGGAAATCGGAGCAAAACTGACAGTGATGAAGGAAGGAGAGCACTGGTTCCATACTGTGGAACAAATGGATTTTCTCGATAATTGGATACGTAGTTCAATGGAAAAGAATAAATAAAAATGAAAGTTAGTTATGAAAACAAACCTTCTATGACCTTTATTGGCTTTTCTACAAATATCCATACCGATGAGGGTTAAAGGAAATGCTCTGAGTTTTGGGATAAGGAATACAAAGAGAAGTATAAAAGATCCTTTACCTTATTCCCTACAAGAGCTGAATACAAAGGTTTGGAATAAATGGTATCCAAAGAAGGTTCGGAAGTATAAATGCAATGGAAAAGCCATGATGGAAATCTATTCCCCTGACAATATGGATAGCAAAGATTTCGAGTGCGGCATTGGGTCCGATTTTAAGTCAAAAGAAGAATATGGATGCTGACAAGGATCCAATCAAGTAAGGTAATTGGAATATGAGAATACAAAAAGTCACTTTTTCCAGTAAAGCTATAAGGATGATGTATCAAGAATCATTCCCTCCCAATGAAAGAATGTCGTTTCCATTGATGGTGGCTATGTCAAAGCTCTGGAATACAGGTTTTCTTTCTTTTTATGACGGAGATATTCCCTGTAGACTTATTTATCTGGCCCATAATGGAAAATTAGTGTTTATTATGTTTCTTGCTGTTCAGGAAACACTTCGTTCAAAAGGATATGGTAGTGCCATTTTAAAAGATGTTGGAAAAAATTATCCGGGTAAGAAGATCATAGTTTCCGTTGAGTCCTGTGACGCCCTCTCTCCTGATTTAGCCTTGAGAGAAAAGCGTAAAGCTTTCTACAGGAAAAATGGGTTTAAAGACACAGGGCATAGGATGAAACTAAGCGGGGTAGAGCAGGAAATACTGATCTATAATGGGGTGTTTGATAAAAGCGAGTTTCGCCTTTTCTTTGTACTCTACAGTAACGGAACTGTATGGCCGAAGATATGGAGAAATGAGATGGAAAAGAATATCTAAGAGCCTTTGGAAAGAAGGGAAATATGAAGATTACATTGGAAGATAGTTTAGTTTTTCATTTATTGGCGCTGTTTGTGTTGGTGGTGTTTTATAGTATCTATCTAATAAAACAATGGACGCAGAAACGTCGTGGCATTCAAACCATGCAGATTGGGCGAAGAAAGGATGCTGGAAGTCATAGAGTAGAAACTCTTATGGGCATTGCGACAGTGGGGATCATACCCATTCAGCTTTTATCTATTATATTTGGTTGGAGTAATCTTGGAGCAAATGCCCGTTTCACAGGTTTTTGTGTAGGATTAATGGGAGACCTTATCTTCTTGGTTTCGGTTTTGTCCATGAAGGACAGCTGGCGGGCAGGAATCCCAGACAAAGACAAGACGAAGCTGGTTACAGACGGTATCTATGCTTATAGCCGTAACCCTGCCTTTCTTGGTTTTGATTTACAATACATTGGAGTATTGCTGATGTGCTTCAATGTGTTGACGGTGATCTCTACTCTTTTTGCTGTGCTTATGCTCCACTTACAGATTCTAGAGGAGGAGCGGTACCTGATAGTTACATTCGGTAAGGAATATAAAGAATATAGCCATAGGGTTTACCGATATTTGGGAAGGAGAAAAGGATAAGAGTATGGAAAAAATGATTTCATATTGTGGATTGGACTGTGAAAAGTGTGATGCGTATCTGGCCACCCTATATGATGATGAGGCATTACGAGAAAAGACTGCAAAAGCATGGGCGGAATTGAATAATGTCCCCATCCTGCCGAAAGATATCGACTGTATGGGATGCCGTGGGGATGGAGTGAAGACTGTGTTCTGTGAAAGCCTCTGTGAAATTCGTCAGTGTGCAAATAAAAAAGGCTTCGATACCTGCAAAGATTGCCTTGAGATGGAAAAATGCAATATTTTGGGAGAGATCATCAACAATAATCCTGAAGCATTGGACAATCTAAAGAAAAACAGAAAATGAAAAAAGCCTTGGTCAGTGGATGCTTCCTTGGACAACAAGACCATAGAGGATTTCAAGAAGCGATTCCGATTGAAGGTGGCAAACGGTCTCTCTAAATTCAAGAAACCGAAAAGATGCAGATTGAAGCTTGGGAAAATACCCGAAGGCATGACCAGATCTTTGCTCTTGAGACTTCAGGAAAACGAGGATGCCGTATTCAAGTTCCTTGAGGGTTTTGATGTCGAATACAGTGACAATGAGAGCAAAAGGTCTTTTCGTCAATCCAAGATAAGGCAATCTGTTTCAAAGTGTTTCAGGAAGCTGGGTGGACTGAAAAGATTTGCATCCATCAAGACAGTATTGGATACAGTGAATAAGAACAAAACAGACCAGGACACAATCATCAGGGCAGTCTTCGATGGTACTGCTGATTCTCTATTGGCTTCTGTTTTGGGTTAATATGACTGAGTAGTTACAAAAGAAATACTTATAAAGCCGATTAAGACTCAATATGTATTAAAGGTGGCGGCTAAACTCCACGATGCTCTGGCAATTCAATTGCCGATTAATTCACTGTTGGTTTTGTTTTTCACTCCTTGGCAGACCGTGTTGTTTTTAATACTGCTTTTCGTCCCCATTTACTTGTGGTCACCCATAAATGTCATCTCTTATATCTTTGTTTTGTCAAGATTTCTCTAGGGTATTATTAAAGTGTAGGCATTGAGATTTATAACTCATGCTCGGAGCTGTAATATGTATATTGCGGCTTGATCATGAATAATCCTTTGCCGGTGGAAATGATACTACCGACAATATGAATCAGTAGTCAGAGTTTGTTTTTCTGCTTTCTATGACCTGAAAGGTACCCTAGCCTAGTGATTTCCGATTGGTCTCCCTTTTCTCTCTAGAAAGATTGATTACTCCATAGTAAACAGAAGTTGATAAGTTTTATATTTTTCCTATAGAGCTATCTATAATTCCTTCAATAATAACTGCTGATCTTCAATGCAAAGTATATAGAAAGATCACTTTCACTCGGTATTGAGGGCACTTCTCGAAGACGATTTAGATGGATGAAGTAATATAAGAATTGCACTGGATTTGTTGGAGCAAAACAGATAGGAGATATATGAGAGACAATCTCTATCCCGTGATATAATAAGGGTCTAGAATAAGCGTTCGGCTTGATGATTTGGAGATAGGAGCAACATGAAAATAGCAGTCATTAACGGAAGTCCCAAGGGTAAATACAGCATCACTTTGCAGACAGTGCTCTATTTACAAAGGAAGTATCCTGAGCATTCTTTTGAGATTCTTCATGCAGGACAGAGAATAAAGGCATTGGAAAAAGACTTTTCAGAAGCGAAAGAACTGATGGAATCTTCAGATGTAGTTTTATTCTCCTACCCTGTGTATACTTTCCTTGCCCCCTCCCAGCTACATAGGTTTATTGAACTGACAAAGAAGAGAAATGTAAACCTAGAAGATAAGTTCGTCACCCAGATTTCAACATCCAAGCACTTTTATGATGTGACTGCCCATAAATATATAGAAGAAAATGTCCTTGATCTTGGTATGAGATATATTCGTGGATTATCTGCAGATATGGAGGATCTATTGTCCCAAGAGGGGCGGAAAGAGGCTGAGAAGTTTTTTCAGCGCTTTTTGTGGTCTCTGAAAGAAGGAATATATACAAAAAGAACAGAGCGATCCACTATCTTTCAACCTGTTGAAGCCACGGTTCCAGAGTCGAATGCTGATGATAAGTCAGATGAAAAGGACATCGTAGTTTTGACGGACAACACTGATCCATCCTCAAATCTGGCAAAGATGATTGAACGCCTAAGGGTGAAGCTTCCCTATAAAAGTCGAATTGTGAATATCAGCGAGTATCCCCTTGGGGGAGGATGCCTTGGGTGTTTTCGTTGTGCTGTTTCTGAAAAATGTGTATACAAAGATGGCTTTGATTCTTTCCTGCGGGATAATATTCAGAAATGTGATGCCATCGTGTATGCATTTAAAGTTTCTGACCATTCCATGGGAGCCCGATTCAAGATTTATGATGACCGAAACTTCTGTAATGGACATAGAACTGTAACTGTGGGAATGCCTGTAAGCTATCTTGTTTCCGGACCATATGAAAGAGAGCATAACCTTCAAACAGTGATCGAAGCACGTAGCGAGACAGGCGGTAATTACCTTGCATACGTTGCAACAGATGAGAGTGAGACCGATATGGAAGTTGATAAGCTTGCCAAGAGTCTTACATTTATTTTGGAAACCAAGCATACAGCACCAAGAAACTTCTGGGGTGTTGGGGGAATGAAGATATTCAGGGATCTGATTTACCAAATGCGGGGCATGATGAGGGCTGATCATAAGTTCTATAAGAAGCAGGGAATTTATGATTTCCCCCAGAAAAAGAAGCTGACTTCTCTGAAAATGTACTTGGTAGGCATGTTGCTTTCCAATGAGAAAATCTTAGGAAAGATGGGAAACAAAATGAACGAGGGGATGCTTGCTCCTTATAAAAAACTATTTGCAGAGATGGATAAAGAAGAGAAAGGTAGATAGGAGTGGGATATGGTTAACAAAAGTGATTTAAGTCGTAACGCGTTTATGCTGAAGGGTGATTTATCTAAGTGTGGCTATGATTGGTGGTGGCACTCCTTTACTGGGCATCATAGTATTACAGGGGAGGAAAAGGCCTTCTTTATAGAGTTTTTCACCTGTAATCCGGCATTAGGCGGCGAGGAACCGATATTTGGTCAACTACTAGAGAATCAAAGGAAGAATATTAAGCCATCCTATCTCATGGTAAAAGTAGGGGCATGGGGAGAGGATGCTGTACAGCTTCATCGTTTTTTCGGTTGGAACAGCGTTTCTATTTCCGAGGGCATTCCTTTCTCATTGAAGGCAGGTGATTGTTTTTTAAGTGAAAAAGAGACTAAGGGCAACGTATGTGTAGATAATTCTGAGTTGCATCCAGAGTGGATGTGCGCGAATGGAAGCATGAGTTGGAACCTCTCTATCCATAAGAAGATCGCCTATAATGTAGGCTACGGTGCCAGCAGACTATTACGGGAAAGTGGTGCTTTTGAGATGTTCTGGCATGCAGAGGGAATGAAGACTGAATATTCGGGTAATGTAATATTCAATGGTGAAACGTACATCGTTACTCCTGATAATTGTTATGGCTATGCTGACAAAAACTGGGGGAAGGATTTTACAAGCCCTTGGGTATGGTTATCATCAAATAACCTTACCAGCACCATCAGAGGAGAAAAACTCACTAATAGTGTATTTAACATAGGTGGAGGCCGGCCGAAGATCGGTAATCTGGCACTTGAGCGCAAGTTGCTGTCTGCTTTTTATTATGAAGGGAAGAGTTATGAATTCAACTTCTCAAAATTCTGGACTCTGACCCATACGGAGTTTAACTGTCTGGAAACTGAGAGGGAAATAATATGGCACGTGGAGCAGAAAACCCCGCTCTATCGTATGGTTACAGATATTACTTGCGAGAAAAAAGATATGCTTCTCATCAATTACGAGGCTCCAGATGGCAAAAAACGCCACAACAGACTGTGGAATGGAGGAAACGGTAAGGGTACGGTGGAGCTATATGAGTGTCGTGTAGGCGGAGATAGGCTTATTGATAAAGTGCAAGCTCAGAATGTGGGCTGTGAATATGGAGAGTATTGCTGAGTAGTGACGATATTAGAAGAAAGAATATGTTTCAATCGAATTATGAATGGCGTTGTTTATTATGCGATAAAGACTGTGTAATGACCACGCCACTATTTCTTCTAAGATACGTATAAGAATGCAGATTTAAAGGAAAGAAGTCTCTTTAGTCATGATCTATCTTTAAAGCATTTGTAAAACAGATGAGGGTAATATATGGAAGTAGAGTTTGGAAAAGTATCATATATAGATTCATGGATGACACTCGTCAGAAAAGTCAGTTGGAATTTTCCTGGATTAGAGACTGAAGAGGGTATTATAGACCACCGGAATACAGTATTGAAGTTTATAAGTAAAAATCAGGCGATATGTGTTAGGGAGAATAATAGAGTCATAGGTGTTCTTCTATTCTCCCGCTACCATAATATGATCTGCTGTCTGGCTGTGGATCCCGACTTCAGAAGGCAAGGAATAGCATCTATGCTTTTAGAAAAAGCTCTACAAGAGCTGGATCGAAATAGAGATATTACTGTTTCTACATTTAGAGAAGACGATGAAAAAGGTAGAGCTCCAAGAGCTTTATATAAAAAGTTTGGTTTTAAGGAAGGCGAACTAACAGTGGAGTTTGGATATCCAAATCAAGTTTTTGTATTATAGTCCTCTATAATTTTCTTTAAATAAAAGAAATACGACTCAAGAAGTTCCCTGCCTTTAGGCGTGAGAGTTGTCACATGCCATCAGCTCAATTCGATTTCCCCTACCAAGGGGCGAAAAAGATGCTTGTGGTAGATAACATTGATGACAAAGAATATCTGAAAGGCCTATTTGACGCCATATATGAAGAACTCCCCATGTCAAAAGTAAAAGGGAGGCGATAGTAGAGAAGGAGAGAGCCTCTGATGCTTTTTTGGCACTTGGATACCTGATGCCGACAGTGGATATTGACTAGATTAATCCTGATATTTTTAGGAGGAAAAGACTTAAAACAGTGCCTATGATCATTACTTATATGATCTCGGGGATCCTATAAAGTGGTCTATAATCACAGGATAGCTTGTAAAACAAGGCCTATTAATTGAATACACAGAGGTAGTTTTTTAGCATATGGAAAAACACTGTCATGGTGAACCAAAGCCTCCTTTCAATTGGAACCATGAGTATATGTTTACTCTTTACACTCTGGATTTCATCTCAGTACCCCACGAGTAAGAAATACTGAGACTCACGGAGAATCATATACTCCAAAAGGCGGAAACTGAGGATGATAGAAGTGTAGACACAATCAATTCTCCTCTTGGCATAGAAGAATGTCGTGTTTTGTATCTTGGTTTTTTCTTATTAATATACTATCCTCACCAGAAGATTATCTTTTGCCGTTTCTGTATCAAACGTCAGTCCTGGGAAAGTCTGTAATGAAGAAGAATTTTTACACTGAAGCGGCATATGTTATCGGAATTATCACTCTTGCTCTTGGTACTGCTCTTATGGAACGGGCAGATTTCGGCATGTCTATGGTAGTGGCGCCTGCATACCTGGTATATCTAAAAATCTCTGAATTCTTACCTTGGTTTTCCTTTGGAATAGCAGAGTACTGTCTTCAGACTCTGCTGATTATTGTACTTATGGTTATTATGCAAGGCTATAAACGTAAGTATCTGTTTTCTTTTATGACGGCATTCATCTACGGCACTGTTCTTGATCTTATGATCAGAATAGTAGGTTTTATACCTGGGTATGGATATTTTTCCAGAGTATTATTCTATTTAACGGGATTATTGTTATGCTCTATTGGTGTATCTCTATTATTCCAAACATATATATCTCCGGAAGCATACGAAATGTTCGTGAAAGAAATATCTGTTAGATTTGGTTTTGATATTAATAAAACAAAGACAGTTTATGACTGCGTAAGTTGCATTGTCGCTATAGTCATGTCTTTTTCTTTCATGGGTTTCCTGCATTTTGAAGGTGTAAAGGCGGGAACTGTTTTTTGTGCCTTGATCAATGGTTGGTTAATAGGTCAATGCACCAGATTCTTTGAGAGTGTCTTTATCTTCAAGGATGCGTATCCCTTGAGAAAGTATTTCCAATGACCAATCCACTCGAAATACCATTTTTTTTGTATTGAAAACTGCTACAACGAATAATATCCAGGATAAATTAAATGAGAATTGAGACAAAACGACTGGTAATATCTGAACTGAATAAGTCTATGGCTGAAAGTATATTCATTGAATCTCAAGGATAAGATAATCGTCGTTTTCTTCCCGACGAAGTATTTGAATCATTGGATGAGGCAAAGGAAAAAGTAGAGTATTTGATCGAGTGCTATTCTCAGAAATCAGGACCCCAGGTATATGCTATATGACTGAGAGACGCCGGATATAGAATAGTTCTTTGGACTACATCCACACTGTCATTTTCTTTCTATTTATAAATACTACAAAAAAAATATGAGGTAGACAACAAAATGATAGGTGGATTATTATTTCGATACATTAGTTCAAATATATAGATTTTTAAATCTAATGATGACAAAAAGGGAAAGACAACGTGGCAAAAATTGAAGACAGAAAAAATATTATGACAGATCTTTGGATTATCGGTATCACGACTTTTCATTGCCCTTGGGACCGCAGTATTTGCTATGCAAAACGGGTTAAATAGCTTTGCCCATGACGAAAGATTTCCTATCGTTTTAAGAGTACTAGTAATAGGTTTTACCCAGTTTGCCCTCTCAGGTCTGGGAATTTCGATTGTATGTATTTTGAGAAAACAGAGTTTTCGAGAGTTCGGCCTAAATACAAAGAATCTTATTCCAGCATTGCTGTTAAGCCTCTTGTGTTGTGTCCCGGAGCTTATGTTCTACGCTTATAGGGGATACTTAACTTCCTGGCTTCCATTCCAAAGTGTAAACACGACTTATGAAGTCTTAAGAAGTCCCTTTCCTTCCAATGTAATTGCTTATTTGATCACAGCACTCTGTTGGGGGATCTTCGAAGGTTTTAACTATGTAGTCATAAGAGACAAAATCAGTGCCGCTTCCCCCAGCACTAATCGATTCTTCGATTGGGGAGCCTTAGTCAGCGCTGTAATGTGTATCTTAGTCCATGTAGCCGTAGGTGTGACGCCGGAAGTTCTGGACTATTATGGAATAACATATGGGAAAAAGGCTGTTTATACAAAAGGAAAGGAGTATAAACT
>CAMEXG010000055.1 GCA_945947045.1 uncultured Spirochaetales bacterium
CTTCCATTTATAAAGAGGTTCTACCTTGTATTATTCAATAAAGTAAGGGAAAGCTATATTACTTTCTTGTATCGAAAAGTGTAACACCGCCATCATAATTGAGTCTTGCACCGATAGATACATAATTTGTCCTTGTGGAGTAATACATGTTTGCCATGAATCTTCCTATATGCCATGTGATGTCGAAAGAAATAAAATCATTTATCTCTTGGGCAAGATTAAATGTATGTTCAAACTCCCAAGGTCTATTAGGATCATAGAAAGCCTTAGTTCTTCCTGCTTGAGCCAAATCTTCTTCTTTGTAGACGATTTTTCCTTCTTCGTATGCTTTCATCTGATAAGAGAGTCTAGTCATTCCAAGGCTATCAAAGACTGGATACTCTACTTCGCATCCCACATCTATGATCAAGTTGTTATAACTATCAGGAACATCTTCGGCTCTCGCCCCATATTTAGTCCAAGAAGGGCTGAAGATTTCAGGAATTACATATGTACTAGGCATATCGAAAGAAACATCTCCATATACTCTGATATACTCAATAGGTTTTATGGATAATCCAAATAGAAGAGAATCCATTCTCAAATACTTGTACCACTCGGAAAACCCGGGAGTGACTGCCTCTTCTTTTTCCATGTACTTATATGTTCCATCTCCATAATGGCTGCAATAGTGGTTATATCCGAATCTTGCGGCGACCATATCAGCCACACTTGCACTAATGCCATAGAAATAGACTCCGTCATATCCGATGGTATCTGCAACCTCACCTTCCATAACACTGGTCAAGGAACCATGAATTTCCAGACCGAGAGAAATTGGAGAAAGGAAGTTATCGAAATAGAGTGTATTTCTGAATAAGGATAGAGTCTCACCTAAGTGATAGACGGCAAAGAAGGGTTTAACTCTCCATGCCCCTTCATCGTTAAGAGTAAATTTTGTTTCGTTCTGATAGAAGTATGTGGGATATCCCTTATACACATCTGCATATTGGAAATCAAGAGCGGAACGGCTTCTGTCTGCACTACTCTCTGTAAAAGTAGGCTTAAAAGATAACAGCTCCAGCTTATAATCAAAACCTGCAAATAATAATGCAGGGATTAAAATCAAAATAAAGAAAACAATTTTTTTCATCTGGCCTCCAATCAATTATTGATACTGTGGTAGTATAACGAATAATCATAAAAAAGAAACCACTGTTTTAATTTATTATAATATAAATATTTACATCTTAAACAGTACTCTTTCAAAAAAAACTAGGATAACTAGTAATAAAGAAAACTATCATGACTTCACAAATAATTGAAAAAACAATATGTATTCAGCCTTTATCTTCGAGGGTAATCAATAAATTGAAAAAATAGTTAGACGTTACTAATAACTCTTTTCTCCATCAGAGTTTGTCATTTCTAATTTTTCATATTATTACGTCTTCTGTTATTGCAAACCACTTTCGAGTGGAATAGAATTTCGCCTATGGTTGAAGAAGAGTTGATTAGATCTAAAAAGATCAAAAGAGCTGCCAATACTGGAATAGGTGTTAATGTAGCCTTGGGAGGCATAAAGATTCTCATAGGTTATCTTTCGGGTTCTGTTGCTGTCATTTCAGACGGTGCAAACAATGCAACAGATAGTCTATCGTCCTTTGTTACGCTGATAGGATATAGGTTTAGTAAGAAACGCCCTACAAAGGAACATCCTCTAGGATACGGAAGAATTGAGTATCTCTCCGCCTTACTTGTAGGATTTTTGATTCTGATGACAGGTTTTTCCTTCTTTAAAGGAAGTATCGACGCCATAAAAAATCCTCACGATATGTCCGTCTCCTTTCTTATGATCGGAGTTTTGTCATTTACTGTACTAGTAAAGATATGGTTGTGGCGCATGAACACTAAAGTGGGAAAAGAGACAGGATCAGAGGCTCTCTCTGCCAGCGGAGCTGATGCACTGTCAGATGTTCTCACATCTTTTGTCACCATCATCGCCGCCTTTGTATCTCGTTTCACCACATTCCCCATCGACGGTTGGGCAGGTCTCCTGGTTTCCCTCTTTATTATGTGGAATGGATTATCATCTATACTCTCCACCTCCGACTCCATTTTGGGAGAGAGACCGAAAAGAGAGGATTTGGAAAAGATTAGATCGATAATCGCATCATATCCTCCTCTTTCAGGCGGATATGACATCAGAGTCCACGCCTACGGACCAGACTCTGCTGTCGGAACAATAGACGTAGAAGTACCATTTACAGCAACAGCTGAAAGTGTCTATGAAGCAATGATGAAGGCCAGAGAGCATATCAAAAAAGAAATGGGCATCGATTTTACCTTCGGTATGAATGCAACAAACCAGGATGACCCTAAAGTAATCATGATGCGTGACAATACACTGAAGACGATGCAGATGATTTCATCAGACGTAATAGGGATCCATGGTTTCCATGTCCATTTTGAAGAAAAGAAAATTGAATTTGATGTGGTGGTTGATTTCTCTCTAAAGGATTACAACAAATTCAGGAAAGGCATGATAGTTGCCTTGGAAAAAGAATTCCCTGGCTACAGCGTAGATTTCAATATAGATCTGGACTACTCCTCATAGTCCGTCTATTTCTTATTTATGGCTTTATTCCCCACCAGACACCATTTGTGTCCAAAGGAGTAAAGCCATATTTTTTATAGAACGAAACACCTTTTGTATTATTTGGATCTACTCCCAGCATTACCCCTTTCACGCCTTTTTCCCGATAGTTTGACAATAAGGCATTCATTAAAGCGTGTCCTATCCCCATCCTCTGATACCTCGGGTCTATATCGATATGAAGATGAGCCGGATACTCTGGATAGAATGGAAGATAACCCTCTGTAGACTCTATTCCTTTCTCTCTAATTGTAGGTGTCGAAGAAGAAAGAAGAGTTGACGAGAATCTATCTATCCAGGCCTTTGTATCTTCTGCCGAGATAATGTATCCAACTACCTTTCCATCCACAACGGCGACAAAACAGTTTTCTTTCTCATAGGTTATGTAATAATGACAATAAAGCGTAAGGAGAAGATCTTTCTCCAGGTGGGCGTTGTCTGTAATCTCACATATCTCTTCTACTCTTTCTTTATCACCATCTTCATATCTTCTTACAAACATTTTCTTTCCTTTTATACCACTATCATAAAAGAGAAAGCTCTTTATACATAGCCTTGTCTTCTTCAAAGGACAAAAGATCCAATACGCACTCTCTCTTTACCCAGAAAGCTTTCTCAACTTCCTCTCCATCAGCCTCCAGAGCACCCTCTACATACTCTGCTTTATAGAAATAGACACTTCTCTGGTCTCCAGGTCTCGCTGACGGAACAACATATGGCTTTGACTGAAGTATCCTGGCCTTGACTCCCGTCTCTTCATACGTCTCCCTGAGAGCTGTCTCTTCCATACTTTCTCCATTCTCCACATGGCCTTTCGGGAAACCAATCCTCTTTGAAAATGAGACTAACAAGACACTATCGTCTTTAAATACTACGCACCCTGCACTATCTGTAGTGTCGTGGCCGGTAGGAATACACACAGAGTATTCTTTCTCTCTTACCCTTACATTTCTGATGGCTACATTTATTGAATAGAGAGTGGAGAGCACATCTGTATTTAATACAGTACTGGGTTTACCATCTCTGATGATCTCTCCTTTATAAAAAGCTATCACCCTATCAGAGTAACGCATGGCTGCATCAGGATCATGAGTGCTGAAGAGTATAGTGTATCCATCCTTGGACAGTGACATTATCGTCTCCATCACTCTATACGAGTTGCCATAGTCCAAGCTGGACGTAGGTTCGTCCATTACTATAATTCTTGCATCCTGCACCATTGCCCTTGCAATGAGCATCAGCTGTCTTTCCCCTCCGGAGATGTTCAAGCAGCCTCTGTCTTTTAGCTTTAGAATGCCAAGCCTATCCAAAGCCGCCGCCGCTTTCTCTCTTTCTTTCTCTCCTGGGGCGGAGAAAAGCCCTATCTGATTGTTCATTCCCATGGCCACACTATCAAGAACAGTGTGATTAAACACAGGATTCGATGATTGAGGTATATAAGCTATATATTTTGAGAGTTCCTTCCCTTTCATAATAGAGATATCTTTTCCCTCTATCTCTATCTTTCCTTTCCTAATAGGAAGAAAACCCAATATACACTTGAAAAACGTACTCTTTCCTACTCCGTTCGGCCCTAATACCGCTATAGCCTCCCCTCCCGATGAAGAAAAAGATACATTGTCCAAAACTTTGTTATCCCCATAGCTGAAAGACAAATCTTTTACTTCAAGCCTCATTCCTTCTTCCTCCTTTTAGTATGAGAAACAAGAAGACAGGAGCCCCTACAAAAGATGTCAGTATCCCCAGTGGGATCTCTGCTGTGGACACAATACGAGCCAAGTCGTCAACCAAAAGAAGAAAAGTTGCACCCAGAAAAGCGGATGATGGCAGAGTAATGGAGTAATCATCGCCAAAAATAAGACGGGAGAAATGAGGAATCACCAATCCCACCCATCCGATCATACCACTTATTGCAACAGCTCCCGCAGTCATCAATGTAGATGAAAGAATTACAATCAGCCTCATTTTCTTTACTTCTATGCCCATACTCTTCGCTTCATCTTCATTGAGAGTCAAAAGGTTAATCCTCCATCTCAACAAAATGACAGGAATTAATCCTATTACTACAGGAAAGAAAGCAAATATAAGGTCTTTCATCTTAATAGACGAGAGTGACCCCATCAGCCAATATGTTATTGCAGGAAGCTGATCCTGAGTATCCGCCATAAGTTTTATCAGGCTGGTGCCGCTTGAAAAGAGAGAGCTGATCATAACTCCCGCCAATACAAGAGAGAGGGTGGAGTCAATCCTACTCTTTCTCGCCACCAAAATAGCCAACACAACTGCCAATAAGCCGAAAGAGAAAGAGGAAAGAGTGATTGCAAAATATCCACCACCCGTCAATATCCCCAATGCTGCACCGAACCCTGCTCCCGTCGAGGCGCCTAAAAGATCAGGAGACACCATGGGATTACGGAAAATACCTTGGTAGGAGGCTCCTGCAACCGATAGAGCTGCACCGATAAGGGAAGCAGAAGCAATGCGAGGGAATCGTATGTTCAACACCACCGCCTCTTCACTGCCACTCCATCCAGAAAGCGACAGTCTCTCAAAAGAGAAGAAAGAAAGAGCCCTTGAAAAAAGAATCTTTAATGCCGTAAATGGACTGACAGGGTATCTACCTACAAGAAAAGAAAGAGAGAAGACAACAAAAAAAGCCAAAGGAAGAATATATATTCCTTTTCTCCGACGATTCTTTTCTGCCATTACTTTTTTCATAACAAAATGGAGTTTAACATAGAAACACTTAGGGCACAATGGTCTTGTTTTTAAAAACAATTCCATATCCGTTTACTTTTTATGCTACCATACAAAAGAGGCGAAAATGGATATAAAACTCAAAATAAGACTAGGGAAAGATGATTTTTGGTTTTTTGGACCTGGAGTATCGGAATTGTTGGATAACATAGAGAAATATGGTTCCGTAGCCTCCGCTTCCCTTAATATGGGGCTTTCATACTCCAAAGCATGGAAAATGATAAGAGACAGCGAAAACGGACTGGGGTGCAATCTTGTAGAAAGATCCACAGGAGGCAAAGGTGGAGGAAAGGCACTTCTGACGGAAAAGGGGAAAAAGATAAACGCGCTTTTCAAGGAGCTGGAAAAAGATACAGAAAGATTTTGCAGAGAAAAGCTGAAAGAATTGGAGGCGGAACTTGGAGAAGAAGTGGTGGAATGATAGAAAAATAGAGTGGTATGAAAGAGCTTCCCTCTTTTCAGACTTCCACTACCTGTTATCAAAAGAAATAGAATCTCTTATTGATAAAGATGAAACTATTCTGGAATTTGGCGCAGGCTTAGGATATGTATCGGAAATACTCTCAAAGGATGGATACAACGTCTCGTCCTATGATATCGATGAAAAAGTTGTGGAGAGAGCAAGGAAAAGAAGCGGTCTCGATATTTTCCATACTTCCGATTACAGAGAATTAGAAATTTCCGGGGATATTGTTCTTACAATTTTCTTCGGTAGGCTTTGGTCTGATGATAATCTCTCTTCCCTACTTTCAAGAGCAAAAAAAGGACTGATATCTATCCACAGTCTACATACGGGCCAGAATGATGCCATCAAAGGAAGAGAAACACCAGGACTAGATGAAAGCCTCTCGTTTCTAAGGGAGAAAGGCTATGTAGCCCATGGAAAAGAAATAACAATCCCTTTCCCTCAACCGCTGTTGTCAATGGAGGAGGCGGAACTCTTTATTGACGAAAGCTACCCGGGAAAAGACATATCACTATATTTACCGTATGTAAAAAAGACTGGGGACAAGTCTTATCCATATATGCTATCCAACCAAAAAAGAATGGTAATTCTGTCTATAAAGAAGTGACATTTTCCTTTTTTCTTGTTTCGAATAAGTCATCGATATGGAGTGTAGAAGAAAAACCAACAAATCTTATTTAATATGTTGAGTCTATTTGACACAAATTATACAAAAAGTGTTGATTGTATGATTTGATTCTCCTTTTTATTTTATTTGTTTTTCCAACGGGTTATCCTCTGAATGGAGGAATCAAAATGGAAAACGACAACAAACAAAACAAAAAGCCGCTACTTTACTACATTTCATTGGTTTTTTTAATAATACTTCTCTTAAATGCTTTCGTATTCCCTCTGTTTTCTGGTCATAGAGTAACAGAAGTAGGATATTCCACCTTTCTTAACATGGTGGATGAAGGCAAAGTAAAAGAAGTTGTTTTAAATGACAACTATATTCTTTTCTCTGCTGAAACAGAAAACGGAAGGACATCGACATTCCAGACAGGTGTATTCCCTGACGATGGACTAAGGGAGAGGCTTGAGAATGCAGGAGTCTCATTCTCTTCATATATCGAATCTGAAGGATCTCCTTTCATATCATTCCTTATAGCCTGGATTCTCCCTATATTGATGTTCTCACTTCTAGGTAGATTTATTTTCTCTTTCCTCAACAAGAGAGGAGGAAACGCCATGAGTTTCGGTACTTCCAATGCAAAGATATATGCAGAGAAAGAGACAGGCGTTACTTTCAAAGATGTACAGGGGGAAGATGAAGCAAAAGAAGCTTTGGAGGAAATAGTCACTTACCTTCACGACAACAAAAAGTATGCAGAAATAGGTGCCAAGCTTCCAAAAGGAGCACTTCTCGTAGGACCTCCGGGAACAGGAAAGACACTCTTGGCCAAGGCTGTTGCAGGAGAAGCAAAAGTGCCCTTCTTCTCAATATCTGGATCTGAGTTTGTAGAGATGTTCGTAGGTATGGGAGCCAGTAAGGTAAGAGATCTTTTTAAACAGGCTTCAGAGAAGGCTCCTTGTATCGTTTTCATCGATGAAATCGATACTATCGGAAAGAAGAGGGACGGTAACGGAATGGGTGGAAATGACGAAAGAGAGCAGACACTCAACCAGCTTCTCACAGAGATGGACGGCTTTGATGGAAATAAAGGCGTAGTTATTCTTGCAGCTACCAATAGACCGGAGACTTTGGATCCTGCACTCTTGAGACCCGGTAGGTTTGACAGGAGAATCCCTGTAAATCTTCCTGACCTTCAGGGAAGGGTTGCGATACTTAAAGTACATGCAAAAGATGTAAAGATAGAAGAAAACGTAGACTTTAATGCTATTGCGAGAGCAACAAGCGGTGCCAGCGGAGCAGAACTGGCAAATATCATAAATGAAGCTGCGTTGAGGGCTGTAAGACAGGGAAGAGAAAAAGTCATACAGGAAGATTTGGAAGAAAGTGTTGAAACCGTAATTGCAGGATATAAGAGGAAGAATGCAGTCTTAAGCGAAGAAGAGAAAAAGATTGTAGCCTTCCATGAAATAGGCCATGCTCTGGTTGCAGCCAAACAGTCTAATTCTGCTCCTGTTGCAAAGATTACGATTATTCCTCGTACATCAGGTTCCCTTGGATACACAATGCAGGTTGAAGAAGGGGAAAAGAATCTTATGAGTAAGGAAGATATCTTAAGTCAGATATCTACTCTCACTGGAGGAAGGGAAGCGGAAAAGCTTATTTTCAATACGATTACCACCGGTGCTTCCAATGATATCGAAAGAGCCACAAAACTTGCCAGAAGCATGATCACACAATATGGTATGAGCGACCAGTTTGGAATGGTTGCCCTGGAGACTGTCACAAACCAATATCTGGGAGGCGACACATCTTTAGTATGTTCCCCTGCCACAAGCGAGGCTATAGACAAAGAAGTTGTCAAGATCATCAGAGAAGCTGAAGAAAAAGCTTACAAAATTCTTCAAGACAACATAGATAAGCTTAACGAACTCTCAGCCTTCTTACTTGAAAAAGAAACAATAACTGGCGACGAGTTCATGAAAATCTTGGAATCTTGAATATAGGGCGGTGAAAACCGCCCTACACTATTATCTCTTATCAATTCTGGATATCTTTAGTCTTATCCCTCTTCCTCCATCAAGGTAGCAGACTTCTCTTCCACATTCATCGAGAGTAACAATAAATGATATACCCTCCTTCTCTCTTTCCTCTGCTGTCTTTGGTCTGACAATTCTCAAGACTTCCTCCGCATCGTCTTCATCCATGTCATCAATTAATCCGTGCTCAATCATGTTCTCCAGCATTGTTTCCAATTCATCTAAGTTTTCCATATTGGACCTCCAATATATATAACGTGTTTTTCTTCAAAACTGTCGTTTTTTGGAGGTTTGGGTCTGAAAAACAGGCTCCCCGAAAACTGAGGAGCCTTGAAGCAGAGAATTGATAAACTACTCTCCCACTGTACTTGTTCCGAGAAGCGAACCTTGCGTTACAGGAATAGGTCCATACTGATAAGTAGAAACATACTGGCCGTTCCACTTCTCAACTCTTGCTTTTTCAACTTCCAGTTTCTTCAACTCAAGTTCAACTTCCAGGTTTTCTGCAACTTTTTCATTGTAGTAGGCAAGAGCATCAGCTTCTACTTTCTTTGCTTCTGCCTGTAATTGAGCTACTTCCAAAGCTGTTTCAGCCTCGATCATTGCTTTCTCTTTCTCTGCATTTGCTCTGATGACAATTGCCTCCTGCTCAGCCTGAGCTTCCTTAATCTGCTTCTGAGCTTCCTGCTGTGTTATCTGCAGTTCCTGTTCAGCAATCTTGACTTGCTGTGTAGTCTTCATTGTTTCAGCTATCTGCTCGTCAAAAGCAGGAGACCAATCCCAGTTGGAGATTGCAATCTGAGTAATCACAATAGGATAATCTCTCATCTTATTCTTCAAAGATTCGCTGATCTCTCCACTAATCTTTTCCTGCTGCTCTACAATCTGGTAGATTGTGTATCTACCTACAGACTCCTTTACAGAAGCAAGCATTGTCTTTTCAATGGCGCTTCTGAGAGAAGACTCTGTATATTTGGTTGCAGCATCATAAAGTCTGGATTCATCATAAATCCAGAACACGTCAGCAGTGAGACCAATCGTCTGCATATCACTGGTGACGGCACCATCTGAACCTATAGAGAAATCTATTTCATAGTTCACTGGAGCCAGTGAATACTTTCTGATAGTTTGTGCAAACGGAATTGTAAAATGAAGACCTGGTTCCAAAACTTCCTCTCCTGCCCTTCCAAATGTTACAAGAATACCTCTTTCTGTGGTTCCTACACTGGAAAAACAGTTGAATACGACAAATAGAGCAACAATAGCCACGAGAATGATAATAATTAGTCTTCTAACTTTCATTTCGTTTCTCCTTTAACAAGAGGAATATAACCCCAATTCAAAACAAAGTGAAGAGCATGTAGGTTAATATTAAAACTAATGTTCAAAATAAAAAGGCCCGTCTGACAAATTATCCCCACGTCAGACGAGCTCAATGCATAAGTATTCATCCCTGTGATAGTTTCAAACAAACTCTTTTTGAGCTTTTCCCAGAATGGAATAATAATACTACGCTATCTGCACATAAACCGCACAGTGAAAAAAATGACCACCATTTCTAGTGGCCACTGAAAACATTAGATTCGTCTTCTATTAGTTATCGGACATAACTCTCTCTTTTCCGTCAGCAAGAAGCTTCTCCAAGAGGTTTGCAGGATCCTTGAATCTCTCAAGCATGATCATAGCTGCGATGACATATGGCTTATAAGAAGCCTGCTTATATAATGGTTCGATATATCTATCGAAGACAGAAGCGTCGACTTCACCTTCCTTACAGGAAACGCCTGTAATGTCTGCTGGCAGACAATGGAGATAGAGAGCCTTTCCATCTTTTGTGAGCTTCATCATATCTTCTGTGCAAGCCCAGTTCTTGAACTTCGCGTTGTTTTCCAAGCACTTCTTCTCCAATGCATCGAGTTCATCGAACTTCTTCTCTTCAACAAGCTTTGTTCTTTCTTCCATAACAGCAAAAGATGCCCAAGACTTTGGATATACAATATCCGCATCCTTGAATGCTTCTTCCATTGTTGCAACTTTCTTGAAAGAACCACCAGACTTCTTTGCATTCTCTTCTGCAACCTTCTCGCACTCTGGCATGACATCATATCCCTCTGGATGAGCAAGGACTACATCCATACCGAATCTTGTGAAGAGTCCGATAACGCCCTGAGGAACAGAAAGTGGTTTTCCATATGAAGGAGAATATGCCCATGTCATAGCGACTTTCTTGCCCTTAAGATTCTCAACACCGCCGAAGTAGTTGATTACGCTGAGCATGTCTGCCATTGTCTGTGTAGGATGGTCGATATCACACTGAAGGTTGACGATTGTAGGTCTCTGCTCCAAGATTCCCTTGTCATATCCTTCCTGTACACTGTCAGCGACTGTCTTCTGGTATGTGTGTCCCTTTCCGATATACATATCATCTCTGATACCGATGATATCAGCCATGAAAGAAATCATGTTGGCTGTCTCTCTAACAGTCTCACCATGTGCAATCTGGCTCTTCTTCTCATCAAGATCCTGAACTTCAAGTCCAAGAAGGTTACAAGCAGATGCAAAGGAGAATCTTGTTCTTGTGGAGTTGTCACGGAAGACGGAGATTCCAAGACCAGAATCAAAGACTTTTGTAGAGATGTTGTTTTCTCTCAAGCCTCTGAGAATCTCAGCTACTTCGAAGACAGCGGCAATTTCATCATCTGTCTTATCCCATGTGAGATAGAAGTCATTCATATACATCTTGCTGATATCAAGCTTTCTGAGGTCAGCAATTCTTTTCTTGATTTCAGATTTAGTTTTCTTAGCCATAATGCTTTCGGCCCTCCAAGTGTTAGTGGTACGACAATAATCTATCATCAATATTAGAAGCATGCAAGAATTTTTGTTGCGTTTTGTTGCACTTTTTATAGTATTCCCA
>CAMEXG010000056.1 GCA_945947045.1 uncultured Spirochaetales bacterium
GATTGCCTTTGTTACAACTCTTATCTGGTATTTTGTATCCCGTGATCTTGGATATAGCTTAGAGAGGGGAATAAGTGTACTTGTAATCTCCTGCCCTTGTGCACTTGGCTTGGCTACTCCTGTTGCCATTATGGTTGGAAGTGGTAAGGGAGCTAAGAATGGAATTCTCTATAAGAGTGCCGCAGCCCTGGAAGAGATGGGAAGGACAGAGACAGTTGTTCTTGATAAAACAGGTACAATAACAGAAGGTAAACCTGTTGTTACTGATATCATCACCAATGAAATAAGTGAAGAAGAACTACTTTCTTTCGCATATACGCTGGAAAAAGAGAGCGAGCATCCACTCTCAAAAGCTATAAAGAACAGGGCTGAGAATGATAATGTAAAAGAGAGGAGTATTTCTTCTTTTAAGGCACTTCCTGGCTTTGGCGTTGAGGGAATTATAGACGGTAAAAAAGGGTGGGGTGGAAAGAAAGAACTTACTCTTACTTACTCTAGTGTTCCTACAGATCTTACAAACAAAGCCGAAAACCGAGAGAAAGAAGGTAAGACTGTCCTTTATTTTGGCTGTAATGAGACTATTCTTGGTTTGATCGCTGTTTCTGACACTCTTCGTAGCGACAGTACAAAAGCTATAAGCGAGATGAAGAAGATGGGCCTAAAAGTCGTTATGCTTACTGGAGACAACAATAAAGTTGCAGAAGCCATAGCCAAGAAAGCAGGAATAGACGAAGTTGAAGCCAATGTCCTACCTGACGGAAAGGCTGAAAGGGTAAAGAAGGAAAAGAAAGATGCCAAGACAGTAATGGTTGGAGACGGAATAAACGATGCCGTCGCCCTTAAGAGCGCAGATGTAGGCGTTGCCATCGGCAGTGGCACTGATGTTGCAATTGAGAGTGCCGATTGTGTTCTTGTAAATGGAACCCTTTCTGATCTTGCCGCTTCCATAAGACTGGGAAGAAGAACTCTGAGAAATATCCATCAGAATCTCTTCTGGGCCTTTTTCTACAATACTCTGGGTATACCTTTGGCAGCTGGTCTTTTAATTCCTCTATTCGGAATAAAGCTTACTCCTACTTTTGGAGCCTTGGCTATGAGTCTCTCTTCATTCTGTGTAGTGACAAATGCCCTCAGGATAAACACCATAGATATCTATGATGGAAGAAGGGACAAGAAAAGAAGAAAACTATTTAAAAAAGATAATAAGGAGAATTTATCTATGACAAAAACAATGCATATCGAAGGAATGATGTGTGGCCACTGTGAAGCAAGAGTCAAGAAGACCCTTGAAGCTGTTTCCGGTGTCAAGAGCGCTGTGGTCAGCCACAAAGACGGCACAGCTATTGTTGAACTTGAGAAGGATGTTCCATCTTCAACTCTTAAAGAAGCAGTTGAAGCCCAGGACTATAAAGTGACGGGAATCGAAGGTTGAAGCTACAGATATTTCTTTGTATAAAAAGAAATAACATGGCTTAATACTAAGAATGGGGATGATTGATAATATCTTTCATCCTCATTTTTTAATCCAAATAATGTTACGATGGATTATGAGTTCTTTTTGTAAAAAAAGCGGTCTTCGTCTTTGAAGACCGCCAAGAAGTGATCAATTTTTGTGTACTTCAAAATAGGCTTGGCTGTATTTGCATACAGGGCAAACGTCTGGAGCCTTTGTGCCCACCACAATGTGACCACAGACTCTGCATTCCCAAATTGTCAAGGAGCTCTTTTCAAAGACGCTCTTCATTTTTACGTCATTGAGAAGTCTTCGATATCTCTCCTCATGTCTCTTTTCGATTTCTCCTACCTTGCGGAAGGTTTCTGCAATTTCATAAAAGCCTTCTTCGTCTGCTTCCCTTGCCATTCTTGCATACATGTCGGTCCATTCGTAGTTTTCACCTTCAGCTGCTGCAAGAAGATTTTCTGCTGAAGAATTAATGTGACCTAGAGCCTCAAACCAGATTCTTGCATGTTCCTGCTCATTTCTTGCTGTCTTCAAGAAAATCTCTGCAAGTTCCTCGTAGCCCTCTCTTTCTGCTACCTTGGCAAAGAAAGTGTACTTGTTTCTTGCCTGGCTTTCACCGGCAAATGCTTCAAGAAGATTCTTCTCAGTTTTAGTTCCGGCATAGAGATTGCCGACATCTTTCTTTTCCTCAACCTTTTCAAAGGCAGAGGCTGGCTGCCTGCATACAGGGCAGGTGAAGTCTTCTGGAAGCTCATCGCCTTCATAGACATAGCCGCAGACCTTACATTTCCATTTGGCCATTTTTTTATCTCCTTGTTTTAAATCTTTACTTCTATCCACATATGCTGTATGGAGCATTCTTTCTGCCAGAGGAGAAAGAGGTTTACCATAGAAACTACTATAAAGCTCCACAATCTCCTTGTTTTCATGGCTGAATTTCCCTTTCAGCTCATGGTCTCTGGTATAAAGTGAGGATATTCTGGCTTTTCTCACTTCATCAGGATCCTTTGAAAAATCCTTTGGTTGACCACCACCTCCGATACAGCCTCCAGGACATGTCATGACTTCGATCAGATGATATACTTTACCGCTCTTTTCCATATCTTCGATAAATTTCTTTGCATTTGCTGTTCCGTATATGACTGCCGTTCGAAGAGTAACATCTCCGACCTGTATTTCTTGCTCCCTTATACCTTGGTATCCTCTTACTTCCTTTAGTTCCACATTCTTAGGGTTTTCTCCCGTAAGAAGATATGTTGCTGTTCTAAGGGCGGCTTCCATGACTCCACCAGTGTTTCCAAAGATTACACCGGACCCTGAGGCTTCACCTAGCGGAGAGTCGAAAGGCATATCAGACAAAGAGTTGAAGTCAACGCCTTCCTCTTTTGCCCAAAGCGCAAGTTCTCTTGTAGTAATTACATGATCCATATCACGCATATCTGGTTTTCCAAGATACTTGCCTGCGGAATTCATTTCGCTTCTTCTTATCTCCATTTTCTTTGCTGTACATGGAGTAAGGGCTACGTTTATGATTTTTTCTGGATCCAATCCCATTTTTGAGGCAAAATATGTCTTGATGGTAGGTCCCTGCATGCCTATAGGACTCTTGGCTGAAGATAGATTTGGGATCTTATCAGGCATATAAGTCTCTACATACTTCACCCAACTAGGACAGCAGGAGGTAAATTGAGGAAGAACTCCTCCATTCTGTATCCTATCTATAAGCTCACTGGCTTCTTCACAGATTGTAAGATCTGCAGAGAAATTGGTATCCAGTACATAATCCACACCCAATTTCTTCAGAAGGGCCACCATTTTACCCTCTGTGAAGGTTCCTGGAGGTAAGCCGAACTCTTCTCCTATTGCAACTCTTACAGAAGGGGAGGTGCTGACTATTACAGTTCCTCTCTTCTCTTTGACCATTCTTCTTACATCCTGGTATTCGTATTTTTCTGTAATGCTACCTGTGGGGCAGGAATTGGCGCACTGGCCACAGTTGATACATATTGCTTTGTTCCCGGTATCTTCAAAGCTATAAGTCCCATGGACTCCGATATATTCTGTGCAGACATTCTTGCACATTCCGCACTTGATGCATTTATCTTCATGCCTCATAATGCTGGGATTATCTTTTTCGATTGGTACTCTTACTGAAAGTGGAAGGTGTTCCATGATAAATATCCTTTTCTCCCTATGTTATAAATCTATTTCTTTTTTGGGTGTAGTGGATAATTGTGTTGTTTATGAGAATAATTCATGCTTTTTTCTCTAAATAAGACAATAGGCAAAAAAAAACGGATCCGAAGATCCGCTTATCCATTATTCCCCCAAGCCTATTGCGCACTTTGGAGTAAGTAGGCCGACCCTGTCCACCGGCTTGAAGAGTGCTGCTTTTCCACAGCTTCCAGTAAGATCAATCCACCTTTCTATGAATGACTTTACATTCTCTTCAACTTCCATCATGAGATTGATGTATCCGATCTTCGGGTTCTCTTCCAGTCTCTTTCTTGTATACTCTCTCATAGATACGAGAACATCCGTAACCATGTTTACCTTGTTGATTCCAGCTTCAACAGCTTTGAGAATATTCTCGTCCCCGCTTCCGGATCCTCCGTGAAGTGCAATAGGCATTCCGTTTGTTGCTTCTTTTACTTCCCTGATTCTTTCAAAGTTAATATGAGGAATAAGTCCCTTTGGATACTCTCCGTGTGCTGTTCCTACTGCGAGCGCCAGACAGTCCACCCCTGTCTCCTCCGCAAAACGTTTGGCGTCCATTGGATCTGTGTAGATGGACTCATCTTTCTCGTCACCATTTGCAGCCAACCCTACGTGTCCTAGTTCCCCTTCAATTCCCATTCCGAACTGATGGCAGATAGATGCAATTCTCTTTGTCTCCTTGATGTTGTCTTCAAAAGAGAGAAGGGAACCGTCGAACATAATAGAGGAGAAACCGTTACGGAAAGCATACATAAGTCTCTCAGGATCATTGCCATGATCGAGACAAGTGGCGATAGGTACTGTAGAATACTCTGCAAGAGTCTTGATCATAGGGATGATCAACTCCGCCTTGGCGTGTTGTCTCATCATGTTCTGACCTAGAAGAAATATAATCGGCGCCTTCTTTTCTTCTGCCGCTCTAACCATTCCTCTTGCTGATTCCAAGTTGATAGGGCTGGTTGCAAGGACTGCATAATTGTTTTTAGCTGCATTCTCCAGTATTGTCTTAATATCTGTATACATCAGAATTTCTCCTTTTTGTAATTTGTAAGACCAAAATAGTTTTCTCTAAAACTAGGATTTGTTTCTCCTATTTTTTTTGCACACATAATATATAAAGACTCAATTAAGGCCAGTTCGCCTAATCTTGAGTAAGAGTTTCTGTCATCTAAAAGATATTGGTTTTCTGAAACAAGTAAAGCAAGATCAGAAAGCGAAAACAGGGTGGAATTCTCATTTGTGGTTATAAGAGCGATATTCGCTCCTGTATTCTTTGCTTTATGTGCTTTATTAACCAGCTCTATAGTCTCACCTTGTCTGGAAATAAAAATAAGAAGATCATCATTTGTGTATGTAGAGGCTGAACTAGAAATGGAGTAGAGATCGGTGAAACACATGGATTTTAATCCAAGTCTCAACATTTCTTCAGATAAATGCCTTGCGGCAAGAGCTGATCCACCGATTCCAAAGACAGATATTGTGGAGGCGTTGATTATTCTCTCGGCAAGTTCACTGATTTCTTCCCATGTAACAAACGAGAATGATTTTTCCAGACTCTCGATGCTGGAAGCGAAGACTTTCTTGTATATATCTTTATCGCTGTCATCAAAAGTGCAGGGGAGGGAGTCTGCCGTGTCGCTTCTCATCCCATCCACAAGAATCTTTAGGTCTTTAATTCCATTACATCCAAGTTTCTTACAGAATCTGACTACAGAGGGTTGGCTTACTCCACAGTTTATTGCAATGTCTTTTATAGGAGTGTCTACAAGCTCTATTTCATGCTCCAGCATCCATCTTGCAATCTTTCCTTCCTGCGTACCGAGTGAGGGAAGTAAATCCTCGACCAACATACGAAATCTAGATGTCTTCTGTTTTGGCTCCATATTGCACTCTTTGTAAATTAATTTATCTTTTTTTTATATTTTAATACCTATATTTGAACTAAAACAAGAGAAAAAATAAAAATTACGAAATAACTTCAGCTCCATTTTGAAATTTTTGTTGACATCTCAGAATTTCGACATAAGACTATTCTATAGGTTTATTAACCTGACGTATTGGAGGATACAAAATGAAAACTGTTAGATTAATTTCTGTAATGATGGTTCTTCTCCTTCTTGCTCTTCCTGTCTTTGCTAATGGTCAGACAGAAACAACAAGTGCAAAAGTTGAAGAAAAAGTTATGACACACGATGAGATGGTGGAGGCTGCAAAGGCAGAGGGAACTCTTACTGTCTACACATATTCAAGCCGCACAACAAAAATCGGTGATGCTTTCACAGCTAAATATGGTATTCCGGTGGAAGTTACACAGCTTAAAGATACAGAGATGATTGAAAAGGTCTCTAAGGAAGCTGCTGCAAATCTCGATGCTGCCGATGTAGTTTTCTGCCAGGATGGATCAAGAGTCATCCCTGAACTTGTTTATACAAATTATGTTACAGCATATATCCCAGAGAATATCTCCGGACACATTGTAGACGCAGAGTTTGAGAATCCACTTGTATTCGAAGCTATGCCAAAGGTCTTCATCTACAACAACGAAGATGTAACTGAGCAGCCACTTACCAATATCTGGCAGCTTACAGAACCAGAGTGGAAGGGTGCCCTCCAGTTCAAAGATCCGTTCTCAGAAGCAGTCAACATGAACTTCTTTGCTATGATCACAAGAGAGGATTGGGCTCAGAAGATCGCCGATGCTTACAAGAGCTACTATGGAAAAGAAATCCAGCTTACTACAAAGAATGCAGGTTATGAGTGGATCAAGGCTATCTACAACAATGGTTGTGTTCTTGGAAAGAGCGATACAACTATCGGTGAGAACGTTGGTGCAAAGGGACAGCACAGAAATCTCGTAGGTCTCTTTACTCTCAACAAGATGAGAAACGCAAAGAGCAAGGATCTTGCACTTTCTCCAGCATATGGTATGGAACCATTCTCAGGCTTTATGTACCCTGCATATGTATTCGTAGCAGGAAATGCAAAGGCTCCAAACGCAGCCAAGCTCTTTATTGAGTTCGCATTTACAGAAGAGGGATGGAAGCCATTTAATCTCCTTGGCGACTATTCTCCTGTCGATTATCTCAGCGACAACGCAGAAGACGATCTTACAATCGTTGACTGGAAGAATCAGCTTGTTTGGGAAGATCCAGCTTGGTGTGCTGAATCAAGAGCTGATGTTGAAGAGTTTATTTCCAGCATCGTCTGATAAATCACTAATTACACCTAATGCCAGCCTCTTTTTAGGGGCTGGTATAACTTAGGAGTCTAAATGATCAAGAAGCAGTTATATCGTTTCTATAAATTCATTAAGAAGCCCTACAATGTAATACTATCCGTGCTTCTTATAGTGTTGGGATATTTGACATTATTTCCAATGCTTACAATGATTAAAGATACTTTCACTGTCCATGTGTCGGAGTCTATGCGTCTTAAACAGGCCGCTGGTACTTTTACATTGAACCATTGGTTGAAAGTTCTCTTTGATCCCTCTTCTTTAAGTGTATTCTACAAGCCTTTTTTGAATTCTCTTGTTACAAGTCTCGGTGCATGTTTAGTTGCCCTTGTATTTGGAGGAGTCTTCTCCTGGCTCATTACAAGGACAAATATCAGATGGAAGAAAGCTTTGTCTTCTCTTTTCATCTTTCCATATATCATGCCTAGCTGGACTTTGGCCCTTGCTTGGTTCAATGTTTTTAAGAACTCAGTTGTCGGCGGTGTTCCGGGTACATTCCAGGCTCTTACAGGAATAGAGCCTCCAAACTGGTTCGCATACGGAGCATTTCCTATTGCCCTTGTTACAGGTCTCCACTATGCACCTTTTGCATATATCATGATCGGTGGCGTCTTGAGAAATATGGACGCAAACTTGGAAGAAGCTGCAATGATGCTGAAGACAAAGAGAAATAGAATTGTCAGAAAGATTACAATCCCTATGATTCTTCCTGCAGTCCTCTCTACTTTCCTTCTTGTATTCTCCTCTGCAATGAGCTCTTTTGCCGTCCCTCAATTCTTGGGTCTCCCTGTCAGATACCAAGTATTGACTACACAATTATATAGAACCCTCAATGGCATCAACCCAGGTCAGGGATATTGTATAGCCATGATCATGATTCTATTGAGTGTAGGCATTCTTGCATTTAACCAGAGAATGGTGGGGACAAGAAAGAATTACACTACAGTAACTGGTAAGAGCAGTAATATTTCCCTAGTCAACTTAAAGAAGGCTAGAAATGTCATAAGTGTCATTGCTCTTATTCTCATTGTCATTGTTTCTATTCTTCCACTTGTTTCATTCGCTCTTGAGTCTGTAATCTTAAGACCGGGTGACTATTCTCCGTCAAACTTCACACTTCAGTTCTGGATTGGTACGGCTGAAGAAAACTCGATTGCAAACAATGAAGCAGGACTACTACGTAATCCAAACCTTTGGAAAGCTCTTTGGAACTCTCTCAAGCTATCTATTATTTGCGCTATTACAGCTGGATCACTTGGTTTCTTGGCAGGATATGGAATAGTAAGAGGAAGAGGCACAAAGCTGGCGAAGGTTGTAGATAACCTGGCATTCTTCCCATATCTGATGCCTAGCATGGCTTTCTCTGTCATATATCTCTCTATGTTCAGCACTCGTCATGGTCCTATTCCTGCTCTTTATGGTTCCTTCTTCCTTCTGGTATTAATTGGAACTGTAAAATATATGCCATTTGCATCCCGAAGCGGCATCAACTCCATGCTGCAGCTATCTAACCAGATAGAGGAGGCAGGAGAGATCATCGGCGTAAGCTGGCCAAAGAGAATGGGAAGACTTGTAATTCCTATTCAGAAGAGCTCTTTTATCTCCGGATATCTTTTGCCGTTTACTTCATGTATGAGAGAGCTTTCACTCTTTGTATTGTTGGTGACTCCCCAGAACAGAGTTTTGACAACTCTTCTCTTCCAGTATAACGAGAAGGGCTGGAGCCAGTATTCAAACGGAATAAACTTGATGATCGTCATCATCGTTCTTGTTGTAAACGCTGTAGTCAATAAGGTTACAGGTGCATCTATCGACAAAGGCATAGGAGGTTGATTATGCCAAAGATTGAACTAAAGAATATAACGAAAAAGTTTGGCGGTACATTTACTGCTGTAGATAACCTTTCAATAACAATTGAAGATGGAGATTTTATTACACTTCTCGGTCCCTCTGGCTGTGGTAAGACCACCACACTCAGACAGATAGCCGGTCTTGAGACTCCTACAGAGGGAGAGATCATCATAGATGGAAAGAAGGTATTCTCTTCTATTGATATGATCGATGTTTCTCCATCAAAGAGAGACGTAGGCTTCTTGTTCCAGAACTATGCCCTTTGGCCACATATGACAGTATATAAGAATATTGCATTCGGTCTTGAGAACCTAAAGTGGGAAAAGAGCAGGATTGATGAAAGAGTAAAAGAACTTCTTGCCCTTTTGAAGATTGAAGAGTTCAGCGAAAGATACCCGGCAGAACTATCTGGAGGTCAGCAGCAGAGAGTGGCCATTGCAAGAACTCTTGCAACAAACCCTAGGGTTCTCTTGATGGATGAGCCACTTTCCAACTTGGATGCAAAACTAAGAATGGAGATGAGAACCGAGCTTAAGAGACTTCATAGGGAGACGGGAGCTACTTTTGTATATGTAACTCATGACCAGTTGGAGGCTATGACTCTTGCAACAAAGATATGTCTTTTAGATAAAGGTGTACTCCAGCAGTATGCTCCTCCTCTTACTGTATACAACAAGCCTGCAAATACTTTTGTTGCAGATTTCGTAGGAAGCCCAACCATCAACTTCTTGAAGTGTAAGAATGAGGGGAATGGAGTCTTGTCTTCTCCTATCGGAAAACTAAGATTTAATAGGGTCGACGGAGTAATGGGAGACCTAGGCGATACTCCTACAATCGGAATCAGACCGGAGTTTGTCACAATGGATAAGAATGGAAAGCTCCAAGGTGAAGTACTTTCTTCTCTTCCTTCAGGTATGGAGACTACACTAAGACTTAAGGTCAAAGATTATGTATTCTCATCTGTTCTTTTCGGTTCATTGGACTTTGGAGTCGGTGAAAAGATTCCACTTTCTCTTCCAGGGGAGACAATGGTCCTTTTCGACAGTAATGGAAACTATAGCGGCGAGGGTTCTTTGGAGATTCTTTAATTGCTTTTTCCTGATACTGATGCTGTATATTTAAGATCTCAGGATCAAGTGCTTTATTTGGGGATAGGAAATGATACTTCCCTATGTAATAAGCAAAAGATGGAACTATTAATGTTCAGTCATGTTATTGACAGTGGCTGAAAGAAAAACGGCGGGTGATTTGATTCATCCGCCTCTCTTATTAAAAGGGTAGTGTAAGAGATTCTTCCCTACCATCCACTTGGTAGTGAATGACAATATTCTTTCCTCTTTCTATTTTCAGTATCTCTCCTCTCTCCCAGATACTTCTCAGCCTCTTATATTCTTCAATTTCTACGTCTGTATAAAGAGATGGGTTGTCTGAAGTGAGGAAGAGGCCTTTGTTTAGGGCATCGAATACAGAGAGCATCTGTTTTCGCTCTTTTGATAGATGAATATTATCTCTACGGAGGAAGAATACATCAGGATCTGTTATGAATCCCCCGTTATTCAGGGTTCTACGATGGAAACTTGTCTCCAAGGCTCTCTTTGTACTAGGTCTCTCGCTGTGAATTATCTTCATCCATATCTTGTCATCCCAATCCAGCGTCACATCGCAAGATACTCTACAGTAATCGACTCTACCGAATGCGGCTCCAAGGGGGACTCCACATCCAAGAATCAACTTGTCTTTTGAGAGATCCCTTAAGAAATCCATCGCCCTTATCATTCTTTCGCTTCTAGTTTCATTTTCTTTTGAAGAAGGAGCGGCGGCATATAGGAAATCGAGTTTGACAAGGTCGAAGCCCCATTTGTTGTATACAGTGTCGAATACTTTTTTCAAATACTCCTGAAACTCTTTGTTGTCTATGTCCAGGGCCCAGAAGCCAGACCAGTTACAGCCGCATTTATATCTCTCCCCCTTGATTTCCAGTAGCCAATCTTTATGACGCTTGAATAACTCGCTTTTCTCTTCAGCGACAAATGGTGCAAGCCAGAGACCTGCCAAAAATCCTCTATCGTGTATTTCATCCACCATATCCTTCATATCACAGTGGAACTTGGCTTTGTCTTGGATCCAATCGCCCACAAATATTTCCCATCCGTCGTCAATTTGGAACAAGTCTCCTTTTTTAAGAATCCTCTCACATCCATGTAAGTCTTCAAGTATAGTATTCTCACTTATATCCTGATATCTATTGTACCAAGAACTATAACCTGCAAGTGGCTTATTAGTAATCTTCAAGTTCATCTCTCTAAACCAGGAGGAGAAGACTTCATCTTCTTTTCCTTTTTCACAAAAGAGATCAAAGATATGAAACTCTCCGTTATACTTCAAGTTTTGGATATCTTTCTTGATTCTTATCTCTCCTTTATTTGTATCTAGATAGAAAACTGTCCATCCAAAATTTTCATCAAGGGAGGAGAGCAGGGTGAACTCCTCGCCTCGTCTCACGGTCATATATGTAAAACCATGGATTTCACCTTTTTTGCCGCTATATGGGACGAAAGTATAATCTCCATA
>CAMEXG010000057.1 GCA_945947045.1 uncultured Spirochaetales bacterium
GAGGATAGGATGAGAGATAGAGGAAAGATGCACTCTTATCTGATGAGTGCGACCTGTATATATCCGAAGAGAAAGAAGAGCGTAATTATCTCCCTGTGCCATGACCCTCCATTTCGTCAGAGCATCCTTACCCTCCGTTTTATTATTTGTTACAGTGTACTTCTTTCTATTATTTCTATCTCTTACAATACGCTTCTCTATCAGTCCCTCATTTGTAGTAAAGAACCCTTTGGATAGAGCCATGTAATACTTCTCATTGGTATGCTCTGAGAATTGGAGAGAAAGATTGGAGTGGGCTTCTTTTGTCTTTGCTATCACCATCACCCCGGATGTATCTTTATCAAGGCGGTGGACAATTCCAGGTCTCAGCGAATCTCCGCCTGTATCAAAGTCTTCTCCATAGAGACCAAGAAGGGCGTTGGCAAGTGTTCCAGAGTAAACGCCGGAACCGGGATGCACCGTCATTCCCTGCTCTTTGTTGATTACGAGTATCTCGTCATCTTCATAAAGAATGTCTAAAGGAATCTCTTCTTTCTCCAATCCCTCCATAATCTCTTCTTTATAAGAGATGAACACTTTTTCACCTATTTTAAGCTTTCTAGACTTCTTACACTCTTTCCCGTCTACAGAGATGAATACAGTAGGATTGGAAAAAACAGATCGGGGAATACTTAGGGCGGACACCCCTACAGCGTCCACTCTACCCTCTTCTTCTGCTATAAAAGAATACTCTCTATCTTTAATCATACTCTATTCCATTTTACCAAGAATCCAATCCAGTGCGGAGACTACTAAAGAGAGTCCTGCAGCAGAGGAGAGAGTCATAAGAGCCGATTGGGTACTGTTTTCAAAGTTAATTATCCCTTGATTGGACAATACACTTAAAGCTAATGAAGATATCGGCACGGTAAAAACCAAGGAACCGAAGAATATGGTCTCCGCACGCCTAAGTTCTATCGTCCAAAGAGGAAACTCCTCTTCTTCATAACTCTCGTATTTATAGTTGAAAGAAGAGTGGGTAATGGTCTCGGCTGAAAGTGAGAATACAATTGAAAAAATAAGGAATAAAGCTATTATTCTCTTCAACTTCGTCCTCCGAAGATTGCTGTTCCGATCCTGACTTCCGTGCTGCCACACTCAATAGCCGTCTTCCAGTCCCCGCTCATTCCCATAGATAAGACAGAGAGAGGATGAGTATTGCTTATTTCGTCAAAAATCTCTTTTGTATACAGAAAAGCTTTTCTATTCTTTTCCTCGTCTCCACCGAGAGGGCCTACAGTCATCAAACCGACCAAGTCTATGTTTTCAAGGGTAAAGGCATAAGTGGCGGCGGAGATCACTTCTTCTCTTGTCCTAAACCCGGATTTCTGTTCCTCATTTGAAGAATTGACTTCCAAGAGAATCTCCATCTTCTTATCTATCTTTCCCGCCTCTGTGTTTATTTTATCTAGCAGGGCGATAGAGTCTACAGATTCAATTCTATCTGCATACATGACAGCCTTTTTGACTTTGTTGGACTGTAGCTGTCCGATCAAGTAGACTTTCATGTCCGCCTTTTTATTCTCAGAGAACTTTGCAACTAGTTCCTGGACTCTGTTTTCACCAAAGATCCTGGCACCATCGTCATAAGCTTCTTCAATTAGTTCTATAGGCTTTGTCTTCGATACAGCCACCAACACTGCATTTTGAGACTTATCTTTCACAGCTTTTTCTATTTCTTTGTAATTAACCATTCTTACTGCCCTTTGCATTGTCATTTATGGCTTTGACTTTTTCTTTATATTCGGCCTTAGTCTCTTTAATCTTAGCTTTCATCTCAAGACTGGCCTCCCTTCTCTCCTGAGCCCAGTTATGAATATTCTGAAGTTGCTGTTTGACGTCTTCATACTTACTTGTCGCACTAGGGAATGCAGAGATAATTCTTCCGTAGCTGTTTCTTGTCTTTGCCCTGAGTTCTTCAACTTCCTCAGAGAGTTTAAGTTTAAACTCTTCACTTAGCTCGCTCTTACCAAGGGTTTTAAGTTCCTGAACCCTAAGTTCGACACTCTTAGCCTTTTCCCTGACTTCAAGAAGAGCTTTCTTGAAGGCGCTCATCTTCATAATGGACAAGGTAAGGTCCACGGCAAAAAGAAGCCTCAATACTTCCGCCATTCTCTCGGCAAGTAATACAGGAATGGCATTAAACAGTTTCTGAATCCATGGATAAGCCCCATAGACAAGAATCATACTCATTAGGCCGAAAAGAGTAGAGTTCAAGAGACAGACTCTTCCATTTATATTGTACTTATATCTGGAGTAATCCCAAAGCTTGATGGAGAATATCTTCTCAAGCCCCCAAGATCCAATATATTCCACGATACTTGTCAAAACAATGGCGGCTATAAACACCAGTACAGGATAATGGGAGATAGGGACCAGGAATATATCGACGATCAAACCTCCGAAGCCATAGATGGGGAGCCAAGGACCATACAAGAATCCTCTGTTCACCAATTTTCTCTGTCCTATTGAACAGTAAGCCACTTCACATAAATAACCGATGAATGAATATAAAACAAATGTCAAAGTATAGTGAGTAAAGGCATCCATATTAATCTCCATGTATAGACTACACCAAGGGCGGACATGTGTCGAGAGAGCAAAAAAAAATGACCGTTTCCGGTCAGATGGAGGATACAAGGATTGAACTTGTGACATCCTGCTTGTAAGGCAGGCGCTCTCCCGCTGAGCTAATCCTCCATTAAAAAACCCAGTTTCGCTGGGTGTATGCGGTCGAGAGAACTCGAATCTCCAAGCCCGTTAAAGCACTAGCACCTCAAGCTAGCGTGTCTACCAATTCCACCACGGCCGCAAGAACATGGATATATTAGAGATTTGAAGTAAATGAGTCAACAGATTTTTTGAAAATTTTTAAACATTTTTATTAATTCATGTTACTACAAAGAAATAATAAGTTAAAAAAATTCTCTGACATTAGTTAATTAATTAAGGCCGGAATAACCGGCCTTATATCACTTCTTTTCAAAGAATCTATAATCAATATCGGGGAAGATGGCATTACGCTTTTCAGCTTTAATAAGCCACTCCGTATTGACTGTGTTTCTGCACATAGAAGAGTGTACTACATTAAATGAACCAAGATGATTTGTAATTCTCTTCTCGGCATAACTAGATGATGTGTTATCGTGGATAATACATGGCCAGTCTGAAGCCATAGCCAACAAAAGCTCTCTGGAAGCCTGGTTCAGGAAACGCCCCTTTAACGACCCTTGATCAGGGAAACGCTCTGTAAGCTCCTCCATTCTCTCGATTGCTTTGATAGTATGCCTATAGATCCATGCATTAGATGAATCAAGCCAAGTATCTGCACCGCCTCTTGGCCCCCAGCTTGTTTCATTAATCCTAATTTCATCATAGTCTTCATCTTCTTCAATCACAGAAGAAGCTGTAACCATCTCATAGTTGTTCTTATCGTCAGAAAGAGCCTTGATGACCTTTTCCAGCCAAGAAAGGCCTTCAAACCACCTATGACCAAAGAGCTCGGCATCGAAGAAGAGGTTAAATACATGGTTCTGGATTCCATATGCATCCAATAGCTTCCCTTTCTTTCTGATGTTATAAAGGAAATTATCTACATGGAGTGCAACCTTCTCCTGTGCTTTCTTAGGTGAGTAGTAAACCTTTTCTTCGGTATTACCTGTAATTGAGTAATACTTATATCCTGTGAAGACTCTAAGTGATGGCTCATGCATATATGGCCTTACATACTCCATAGGAAGATAGTACCCGATGTCACGATAGAATTCCCTGTAATCTGGGTCGCATGGATAACCTGTCTTATCAGACCAGACAAGGTTGGTAAGGTTCCAGTCTCTTGCCACAGCCTTTAGTCCACCAGGAATCATAATCGGCCTGTATCCGCCATATAGAGATTTGTCAGGTGAGCTGATGACTGACTGGGAAGGAAGCTGGACCCACTCCACTCCGTTATCAAGAAGGAGTTTCTCCAATCCAGGGTAATAACCACACTCAGGAAGCCAGAATCCCTTTGGAGTCTGTCCAAATACTCTTTTGTGAGTACTTATTCCTACAGCGATCTGGGCATTGACCGCTCCTGGATAATCTTTATAAAGAGGAAGAAATGCATGAGTGGCGGCAGAAGCCACAAGCTCGATCTTTCCCAGTTCGGAAAGACGTCTGAACTCTTTGAGGATGTTTCTGTCAAGATTAAGGTAAAGCTCAAGATTAAGCTTCGTCTCCCTGAGATAGATCTTTGCCATATCATGGCACTCTTTCTCCTCAGTCTTCGTCCTCTGAACTTCTTTCTCTCCAAGCTCTATATGTCTTTCCAAATACTTGATGAACCTGTCCTGTAAAGGCTCGTCCTCAAGCATTGAAACAAGAGTCGGTGAAAAACAAATGGAAAAGCGATAATCGACACTCTCATCATCAAGCTTCTTAAGCATTCTTAAAAGAGGAATGTAAGATTCATTCAAAGCTTCATAAAGCCAATCTTCTTCCAGAAACTTCTCATATTCCAGATGCCTGACATAGGGCTGATGTGCATGAAGCATCAAGTTAATCTTGTTCATGCTTCACCTCCTTCTGCATAATCGGCAAGAATCTCTTTGACGATAGAGTTATTTATTATTTCACCAGTCTTGGTAGTAATCAATGAAAGATAAATCTTGAAGAGAGAATCGTTCTCCTTCATCTTGTCTTTATTGTCGATCCAGTAAGATGAAGACAGATCCAAAGGCTTTGACTGCGCCAATGTGTCTCTGCTTCCGTCAGGATAATCTACACAGAGTGAAACTATGATAGATTTACTTTCATAGCTGAATCCGATATTCCATTCATCATCTTCCTCTGCAATAGGAATATCGTAGCATTCCTTTTCACCGTCTTTTCTTGTAAGAGTAACAAGAAGTAAAGGAACACCCTTTTTCTCATCAATCTTCTCTTGATCCAATGTAGATATGGACCAGAAGGCATATCCCCAGTCGGAATTCTTACTTAACAAGTGAATTGAAGTCTCTTCATAATGCTCAGGTAAATCCTCAACACCTGGAAGCTGAGTAATATTCTCGGAGTTGCCTGTATAATCAGTAAAAGAAGATACATACTTTATATTTAAATCGGACTTTTTATCTTCATCCAATCCGTATGCAGCATACTCTTCTTCATACTTTTCACTTAGTTCCTGAATAAGCTCTTCACGGCTAAGTTCTTCAAAACCTTCAATCTTTTCCTGTTCAGAAAGGTTTCTCAATTCATCTGTAGACAACTGCTCAAGATTAACTAGTATCATCTGCAATTTCTCCAACCTTAAATTTACCTAAATATGGGCCTTTTAGTCAACGAAGCAAAAAAGGAACGATTTATCTTTAAATTAAACCGATTTATGATAGAATTGAAAACGGAGTGACTAAAAGCATGAGTAAAACATCTCTTATTTTGCATGGACATTTTTACCAACCACCAAGAGAAAACCCAAAAACCGGACTAATCCCAAAGCAGCCTAGTGCAAGCCCTTGGATGGATTGGAATGAGAAAATATACGACAGCTGTTATGCAGCAAATCTTTCATCCCGATACTTAGATTATGCAGGAAGAATTATTAGCCTTACAAATAATTACGCTTATTTGTCCTTTAACTTCGGACCCACTCTGCTCTCTTGGTTGGACAACAACCATCCAGAGGTTGTGGATGGTCTGAGAGAAGCAGATAGAGACAGCATCAAGAGACTTGGACATGGAAACGCCATACCTCAAGGCTTTAACCATACTATTCTTCCTTTGGACAAAGAAGAGAATGCAAGGCTGCAGATTGCTTGGGGCATCGAGGACTTTCAATATCATTTTCAAAGAGATCCCGAAGGAATGTGGCTTCCAGAATGTGCTGTAAATGAAACAGTAATCGATATTCTCAGCGAAGCAGGAATAAAATTCATCATTCTTTCACCCTGGCAGTGCAACAGCATTGAAGGGAACGACGGAATAATGCATGAGTTGGGATCTAATCCGGCTCCCTACTCAGAGCCATATATTTTGACAGGAAAGAGAGGAAAGGAGATCACTGCGTTCTTCTATGAACCAGGATTGGCCTCGGGTATCTCCTTCGGACACTATCTGAGAAATGCAGATTCCCTCTACTCTACTCTTCTGGACATCAAAAACAGAGATAAGTCTCCTCTTATTCATACTGCTACAGATGGTGAAATATATGGTCACCACGAACCATATGGAGATATGGCCTTGGCAGCCCTTATCAAGAAGGTGAACGAAAGAGATGACTTCGTCTTTGACAACTACGGATCTTTCATGTCGAAGCACCCTGCAAAAAAGCATGCGGAGCTAAGAAAGGGAGAAGAAGGCAGAGGAACCAGCTGGTCTTGCTCTCATGGTGTCTCTCGTTGGTATAAAGACTGTGGTTGTCATACAGGAGGGGAAGAAGGCTGGAACCAGAAATGGCGCACAGGATTAAGAAACGCCCTCAATAATCTTGGAGACAAAATCGACGTCATATTCAAGAGAGAAATCGATTCTATTTTCAGAGGAAAGCTTTCCAGCTCCGACTTATTGACTGAAGCGGGAAATGTTTTCTGTGGAAAAGTTGAGATGAAGAAGTTTATTTCTGATCTCTCAGATAAATATGAAATCTCAAAAAGCGACTCTGAAAAGCTTGCCCATCTACTGACAGGAATGAAGTATAAACACTTCTCCTTTACATCCTGCGGTTGGTTCTTCTCCGAATTAAGCGGCATAGAGCCCAGACAAGACATCAAGTATGCAATCCACGCTATAACTCTTTTCCAGCAGTTTACACAGGAAGAGTTGATGATCCCATTCCTCAATGATCTAAAGAAAGCTAAATCAAACATCAGGGAACAGGGAGATGGTATGCTTATCGCCCAGGAAGAGATCAAAGGTTTAGATGGAGACGTGGAGGCTGCAGTCTACTTCTATATGAACGTATCAATGGCGAATAGTGAAAACTGGAAACGAAGGTATGGAAAGTTCTATCTGAAAAACATCTCCACTTCAGACGGCAAGGAGTTTGAAACTACAGTTTCCGATACTTCCACAGATGAAGAATTCTCCTTCAGAATTCTTCCTGCCCTTACAATCGACAAGGGAATAAATCTTTATGTAACAAAGATTAAACAGAGTGGTCTAAGACCAGAGATTTATCATATCACTAATTCTGATATTCCTTTGAGAGTTTTAGATGAGGCATATCGATGGATAGACGAAGCGATGGTGACTATCGACGAGAAGACTCTGATCGATCAGATCAACTCCCTCAAGGTCTATGCTATGCTTCTCTCCCAGAGTAAAGTCGGCGAAATGGACGCAAGGCTGGTGGAGAATCTTGGTGTTTCAATGAGATGGATAAGAAGCCTTCTGAAATCCAAGTGCGATATGGAATATGAAAAGAGGATGGATCTTATAAAGGATCTCATGTTCTTTATCCAGGCTTATGGTAGAGAAAACGAGCAGTTAATGCTTGACGACCTTGTCATCCAGTCCGTTGATTCACTCTTGAGAATCGTGAAGGAAAAGGGTTTGAATGAGACTGTTGCAGTTACTCTTTCAAAAGTAATCGGCACTCTGAGAGAAGTCGGTAAAGAGCCTGACTTGAGAAAGCTTCAGAATGAAGTATATAAGTATTACTCCGGTAAAAAGAATATCGAGTGTTCTGAAGAAACTGCAATGGATATCTATAGGACTCTTAATTTCAGCTAAGTAATTACTACTTAAAGTAATCGCTTTCCTACGATCAAAACTATCAGAATAATGGCTGCCAGTATTATTTAGCAGCCATTGTTTTTATACTTTATAAACACTTACTTACCAAGCATCTTTCTCGCATGTTCAAGAGATATCTCGCTTTCATCTCCACTGAGTATTCTTGCTATCTCTCTTACCCTTTCTTCGTTCTCCAAAAGCTTAATATGGCTTACTGTCCTTCCATTCTCTTCCGTTTTATAGACTTTATAGTGTCTGTCCCCTTCAGAAGCTATCTGGGAGAGATGAGTTATGGTAATGACTTGCTTTGTCTTAGAAAGTTCCACCAGTTCCTTGGCAACACATGTAGCGACCTTCCCTCCTATACCTGCATCAACCTCATCGAAGAGCATTGTATCTACACTACCACTACCCTCCATGCTTGTCTTCATTGCAAGCATAAGCCTTGAGAGTTCTCCTCCACTTGAGGTCTCTTGAATAAGACTAGTCTTCTCTCCCTTGTTTGCAGAGATCAAGTACTCGATTCTGTCATTGCCATAGGGACCTGGAGAAGAAAGAGGAGTAAGGGAAATAGTAAAGACTGCAGCCTCCATTCCTAGTCTATGGAGCTTTTCCTCTATACGCTTTGAGAAGACCTCGGCACCTTTCTTTCTTAATGAAGTTAGTTTGATTGCTTTTGCATCCACTTCTTTTTTAAGTTTATCTATTTTCTTTTCTAAAGAGGATATAATATCGGAAGAATCTGAGATCATCTCTAGTTTTTCCCTGAAGCTCTCTCTTTGCTCTATGGCAGCTTCCACTGATCCTCCGAATCTTCGTTTCATTCTTTGGATTACAGATATCCTCTGATTCATCATCTCTATTTCCGTTTCACTAAAGGACATTGATGATAGATAATCCCTGATACTTTCCAGAATATCTTCAGTCTCAATACTCTGACTCTCTAATCTTTCGGAATACTCTAATAAAGAAGGATCCTTCTTTTCCGCCTTCCTCATATAACTCAAAGCTTCAGAAAGAGAGGAGACGGCGCTTTTCAACTCATCCTGTGAAGAAGAAAGATTCTCAGCGATAAACTCACTTGAAGCTTGTAGGTTGAGCTTATCTTTCAGCTCTTCCTCCTCCCCTATTTTCAAGTCAGCGTTATCCAATTCCGAGAGGCAATACTTCATGTAATCGGCCTCTTCACTACTTCTCTCCATCAGTTCTTTTGTCTCTTTGAGTTTATTCTCCGTGCTGACCAGCTCCGAGTATGATGAACGGTAACTCTCCAGAGCATCAAGAGATGAGGATGCTTCATCCAGTACTCTTCTCAGCACGTCGCTCTTCATAAGAGACTGGTGTGCATGCTGACTTGAAACATCCACAAGAAGCATACCCAACTCTTCCCCCTCAACTCTAGTGAGAGCTGTACCATTTACACTATAAGAAGATCTGCCGTTTGTCCTAATTACTCTTCTCAGTATCAACGTGTTGTCTTCAATGTCTATTTCATGGTTGTTGCACCATGAAATAACATCAGGACTAGTAATGGAGAATGTCCCTGATACTTCAGCCATATCAGAACCATTTCTCACTGCTTCTTTATCTGCTTTCTGTCCCAAAAGAAGGGACAATGCTCCAAGTATTATAGATTTACCGCTGCCAGTTTCACCTGTTATAACAGTAAAACCATCGGAGAAATCAAGATCAAGTTTATCGATCAACACATAATTCCTGACATGGAGACTCTCAAGCATTTCTCATATCCCCCGCCCAATGAAGCTTCTCTCTGATGACTTCAGTAAAATTACGCTTTGTAGAATGAATCAGTCTAAGCCTCTTTGAACTCATTTCAACAACAATCTTATCATTTTCCACTAGTTCAAAGAGAACCTGTCCATCTACTGTCAATACAATATCTGTTCTCTGATGTTCCAATACTTCCAAAACAATCTCTTTCTCACCTGTCACCACGGGGCGGTTCGAGAGAGTAAAGGGACATATAGGAGTAATAATCAAAGCCCTCATTTCTGCATCCAAAATAGGTCCCCCGGATGCAAGAGAATAACCGGTGCTACCTGTAGGCGTTGCCACTATCATACCATCGGAACGGAAGTTACCGGCAAATGTCTTGTCGATGCTGAGACCAAGATTAATAACCTTTGCTATACCAGAGGAGCAGATTACCGCTTCGTTGAGGCCTCGGGAGAAGAACACTTCCTTTCCATCTCTATATACAGAAACCTTGAGCATTAATCGCTTTGACACGTTATCGGCGCCAGATAGATATGCGTCCAGACTTTCTTTCCACTCCGTCTTCTCTATTTCAGTAATATAACCGAAGGTTCCAAGGTTGACAGGAAGAACAGTGGTGCCATAAGGCGCTGCACAACGGGCAGCATAGAGTACAGTTCCATCTCCTCCAAGAGCAACAATAAGATCGATGTCATTTCCTATATCCATGGTACCTTCTGTAGTATCGATAAAAACGGAATTGACACATATTCTCATCTCGCTCAAGTACTTTTCAATATCTTCAGCGACTTCCTTACTCTCTGTCTTGATACTAGGAGCAATAATAAGAACTTTCTTTACTCTACTCATAACCTACCTTAGAATCCCCAACACTTTCTGTACTGTAGCTATTTCAGATTGAGACAAAAACGGATATAAAGGAAAGCTGACGGCACGGGACAATGCCGGTACTGCTTTCGGGAACTTATCAAAACGATCTTGATACTTGGAACCAATAGCTTTACCAAATGTTTTTCTTGCAGTCACCTGATACTTTAAGGCCAATGCGATGGTATCGTCAGGTCTTTCGTTTACGATACAAGAAAAGCCATATCCATTTATCTCGAAATCCACATTTCCGTTGCCAAAAACTTTTACCCTATTTCTCTTTAAGACTTCGTCTTGATAGATTCTCCAAATATTTGATCTACGTTGAACAACAGTAGGTAGCTTCTCCAGCTGTACAATACCCAGTGCAGCGTTCATATCCGCCATTTCAATATATGGAGAATAATCGGAAGTCTCTTTTTTCATTAAGGCAATATACTCTTCGTTATCAGACAATAGAACTGCACCACCGGCTGTAGAGACAATGGAGTCTTCTTCTGTGGCTGCTATTACAACATCGCCGATTGCACCGGGAAATACATCTTGGAACTTGCTTCCTACACTTTGAGTAATGTCCTCAATAATAGGTAAACCAAGCTCTTTAAAAGAATTAATAGAAGAAGGAAGAAGCCCCAAAGGATAGAATAGGAGTAAAGCTTTCACTCCTTTCTCCATCCCCATCTTTATGTCATCGATGAATGGCATCATTTCAGAATCAACGTCGACAAGGTAAGGTTTTATACCAAATCGTCTAAAAGCCTCAGAATAAATCTCTGGAGATAATACACTGATTGCACAATAATCCCCTTCAGATAATCCAAGAATCTTTAGAGAAATAGCAACTGCATCGATAAAAGAACGTAAAGCCACGCCATCCTTTTTCTTACAATAGGATGCAAATGACTTAACAAAGAGTTTCTTTTTTTCTCCAGGACCTATTT
>CAMEXG010000058.1 GCA_945947045.1 uncultured Spirochaetales bacterium
GCTTTACTGAAGCGACGGCGTTGAAGAGTCTCCGACAGTACTATTACTTCGTCAATCTTTCCTTCCGTCACCTTCATATTCAAGGCGCCTAGACTATCTACATCGAGGATCTTGGATTTCTCTTTTGTCTCTTCAAAGACTTTAAAGAGCAGCGGGTTATCATGAAAAGGTTGTATTTTAGCTGTATCTCTTGATTGTGGGTATCTAAGAAGGATTCCTCCTCCGTATTCCATGATATCCCATACTTCAAGAAGCTTAAGGGATGGAAGGAGAGGTTCGTAGCTTACAGAGAGGGCACTTCCTATTCTATTGAATGTATATGCCCCGTCATTTCTTGTCATCAAGAGTTTCTCCGTATCTTTAAGCTTCATTTTCTCTACATATGTCAGAGCCTGTGATGCGGAGAGAGTCTCGATATCTACGATCATATCGTCTTCGATGGCTTTCACCATGACTTTCTTTAGCTTTTCTATATCTGGTTTTTCTTTGTTCTTATAAGAAAAATAGTATCCGTCTCCAAGAGAATGCCCTACAAGCAGTGTCCTGTCAGGATAGACTACAGTAGATGCATAAGAGAGAAGGAAACAAAGAGTCTTTCTATATGCCGTTCGCCCTTCTTTAGAGTTTAGGTAGACCAAATCTATTACAGCGTTTTCTGGAATTTCTGTCTGCAGTGACTTTAATTCACCGTTTACTACAGCGGCAACGGGAGGATTGTCTCTGTACCCAAGCTTTCTTTGTCTGCCTAATAGATAGACGATTCTTGCAGATGACTTTTCAATAAAAGTGTCAGTCTGCACACCGTTGAAGGTTATTGTGTTCTTTTCCATGTCTCTATGATAACAAATAAAAAGAATTTGTGGTTTTATTTCGCTTTTCTTTCTATATACCATAAATTTCTTCTTCCTTATATAATCAAGGCATGGACGTGTTGTTGGTTGATTTAAAGAAATTAAGCGTAGAACGCTTAGAAGATTCCTCCAAGGAAGAGGGTCTTATACTTGGAATCGGACTCCATAGGAAGTATGGAGAGGATTCTTTAGTGCTTTCCGCTCCTCCTTCTTCCTCTGTTTCGTCTTCATCCATCAACTCTTGGTCTATGGTTTGGCATTCTGCGATTATGAATCGTGAAACCTATGCAGTGTCCAACTCCACCCATGGATATTCCCTCTTTAGACTTGGAATAAAAGCCATTGTCATTATGGGAAGAAACGAGAGGATGAAGTATATACTTCTATCCCAAGAAAGAGTCGAAATAATAGCCAGTGAGAATCTCAGATACTCTTCATCTCTTTCTTTTGAGAATATCGCACTCTCCTCCCTCTCTGATTTGGCTCTCTCTACAGGCCCGGCGGCAGATAGAGGAGTGAAATACAGTGTAATACAGAGTAAGGGGAAGTCTATAAACGGATTTGACCTTGGCCATGCGTTTTATCTTCACAACCTGAAAGGTATTGTTTTCCCAGGTTTCCCAGACAGGCAGATGGGTCATGGCAATGTGCCTGAGAAAGACAGTGAGAAGGGTAAGTTTTATAAAAGAGTAAGGACCTATGGAGGATATTGTTTTATATCTGACGCTTCCCGTTTAGGTTGGCTTCCTGTAAGAGGATGGAAAGATCGTTTTGATCCGAGAGCTGCGTCATTAGACGGAAAAGCAATGATGGAAAAGTACGGAACTTACCCTGAGAGCTGTTCTGATTGTCTTTTGGCATGTGACAGAAGAAAGAGAGACGGTCATATCCTTCCTACTTGGAGGGAAATAATGACAATGGGTACGAATCTAGGTTTCTTTGATCCTGATGATATAGACAGAATCGTATTCCTTACTAATCAGGAGGGCCTGAATACTTCTGTGACAGGAGGAATGATAGGTTCAATATTGGCATTGGGCCCAGAGAGTTATTCAAGATATGGATTTGATCCATCCCTTGAGGGAGTATTGGATTTTATAAAGAGACTTGCCTCGGGATCAATTTTATATAATGGACTGGAAGATATAGAAGGCGCTATAGAGTGTGTGGACCATATGCCTATTGATTATGATTTGAGAGGCTCTTCAGCTATGGCTCTCAGTTATAGTTCAGGTCTTGGATTTCTTCTTCCTTCAACAATGCTGTTTCCTTCTAAAAGACCGGACGAGAGGGCTGCGGCTATAATTGCATTCTATGAAGCTGTGTACACTCTTGCACTCAATGCTTTCGGCCATCCTCCATTTTGTAGTAATGCATCCTTCTATTCAAAGGCTCCTGAAATAGTGTTCCATTCCCATATTCTTGCGAGATTCTATTCCCGTCGTTATAGGGCTTTCGGCCACTCCTCCTTGGATTTGTTGGAGAAGGGGATGGAAGTGATGGAAAGAATGCCTGAGGTCTGGAATAGAATTCCTTCCTATTTTACACTTCAGTGTCAAAGTGCACTCTCTACAGATACTGTACCTCTCGTAAGGCTCCAAAGCTATTGGGACGAGGAGAAGATGAGAGTGGAAATTCTTTTAAAGTCCAAAAGAGAAAAGAGAGAGAAAGACTCATTATCGAGTAGTCCGAAAGTAGGACCTGAAGAAGATCTGGGGCGTGAAGGGGAGCCTGGATTGCAATAATATACCCCCTCTCTCTCTTCTAGTTTGGGAACATGTGTGTGTCCATATAAGACTATGTCTCCTCTTTCAGGAGTGATTGACGGGTATTCATGGCCATGTATGGCGATTATTCTTCTTCCTTCTTGACTGAGTATCAACTCACGGGGAGGGAAGGGCAGGTCACCGTATTCATAAAAACGGTCCATATTCCCCCTTACTCCCACTATTCCTCTCCATAAAGGGTTATAGGGATCCGGACATAAATCTCCTAGAGATAAAAGCATGTTTGTCTCCAGCTCTTTTTCAGCTTCCTTAATTCTCATCATAGCCGTCTCGTCTCCATGAACATCGGAGAAGACGAGGATTCTTTCTTTTTCCATATTCCTATTCTACTTATTGTGACTTTAATGCGCCACAATATAAAAGAAAGTCCACTTTGCTCTTTTATTTTTTTGACCTTATAATTTTATTGGAGAGAAAAAATGGAAGAAAATACATTAAAACTTAGAGACGGTAGTTCATTGTTTTATAGAGTATGGAAAGTAGATGATCCGAAGGCTACTCTGCATCTAAACCATGGAATGGCTGAGCACAGTCTCAGATATGATAAATTCGCAAGATTCCTAAACGATAAAGGCTTTGTCGTCTATATCCAGGATCACAGAGGTCATGGAAAGACAAAAAAGAGCGATGAAGACAAAGGTTGGTTTGCAGAAGAAGACGGTTGGAACACAATCTGTGACGACAGCTGGGAGTTGGACCAGAAGATAGACAAAGATTATCCTGGTCTTCCTCATTTCATCATGGGACATTCAATGGGTTCTTTCCTTACCCGGACAAATCTTGAGAGACATAGTGATGCCTATAGGGCTGCTGTAATAATGGGAAGCGGTGCTGGTCAGGGTGTTGTCGGCAAAATAGGCAGAAAGATTGCTCTTTTGAGAGCCAGAAAGTATGGAACCAAACATAAAGACGAGTGGTTGAATAATCTTATTTTCGGTTCGTACATCAAAAAGTTCGACTGGAACAAAGAAGGAATCTACTGCTGGCTTTCATCGATAGAAGAAGAGAGGAAGAAATATGAAGACGATACTGACTGCGGCTTTATATGTTCATCTACTTTCTATGCAGATTTGATCGAAGGTTTGGAGACTGCAAACGATTATAAGTTGATAGAAAACATCCGAAAAGATCTCCCTATTTTTTTCCAAAGCGGAGACATGGATCCTGTAGGAGGATATGGAAAGGGAGTGGCTAAAGCTGTAGAATTATACAGAAAAGCAGGCATTAAAGATGTAAGAGTCAAACTCTATAAAAATGGTCGTCATGAGATTCTCAATGATGTCATGTATGACACTGTAGCATCGGATTGTGCAGCATTTTTACTGGAGTTTATTTGATGAAAAACAAGTTTAACCTCCTAAAAAAGGTAAACTATCGGGTATATGATTATTTTTCTGTAATAAGGCAGGGCATAAAGCAGATAGGAAGAGACAATATTAATCTTTTGGCCTCGGGAATGGTTTATTCCACACTGATCGCCATAGTGCCCTGCATTACGTTTCTTTCTGCGTTCCTCTCTGCTTTCGGAGCTTTGGAACCCTTTCTGTCAGTTCTTTCCGAGTGGATGAGAGATACTTTCGGAGACGCTACTGGAAGTAGTGTAATGAGTGCTGTCGTAAAATTTACCGGTTCTGCAATGTCTTTAGGAGTAGTCGGCTTAGTTTCCTTCATAATCACAGGAATGTTTCTTGTAAACAAAATCTACTCTCTTGTAAATCATATATTCAGGACAGAACCGACAGAAGGCACAATGAAGAGATTTGTCTTGATTTTGATCTTTCTCATTGTGTTCACTGTGGTTCTGACATTTGCCTTTGCATTAGGCAACACTATTCACGACAAGGCTTATACTTTGATGGGGATTGATGTAAAAAATGGCAATATGAGGGAATATCTAAGGCCTTTTGCTCAAATTGCAGTGGTATTTTTTGTATTCTTCTTTCTCATTTGTTTTGTCCCCAATGCCAAGATAAACGCTTCCGCATCCATCAGCGGGGCGGCACTGGGTACAGTGCTTGCATACATATCGACCTTTATCTTTGCAAGAGTAATCTCTTACGCAGTCAGTTACTCTGTAATCTACGGATCCTTGGCATCTATTCTCTTTGTCCTGTTGTATCTCTATATAATCTGGTATTTGGTTGTATTTGTAATGGAAGTCACATATATCTACCAATTCAGGCCAGATAAAAACGCTGTCATAGGCAGGCCGGAAAGAGGAGACAGCCAGATTGCACATGGAATCGACATTATGCTTGAGATTGCAAGACGTTTTGAGAATGGCGAAGGCAGTACATCTATTAAGGATTTAGGTGCAAAACTGGCAATACCCATGAGCCGGATCAACAGCATAATAAGTGATCTGGAAGGTGCAGGGCTTATTATTTCGATGAATGTAAATAGCTCCGTCTACATGCTTTCACGTCCCTCTTCAAAGATAAAGGTGGTCGATGTAATAGACGCTGTCTTTTCATCAGATACATTAAGAAGTAAAAAAATGGATAGTGACGGAGAGAAATTCTCCCTATCTTTTTTCAAAAAAGGAATAGAAGGGGAGAAAAGAACTCTTCTTGATTTAGTAAAGGAATCTGAGAAATGACCATAGATAGAGATAGTATTTGTCCTATTGATAGAACACTGAGCCCTAATATTGCTGGAAAAGGAAAAGAAATAAAGAGATGGAAGAGTGAAGACGTCGTCTTTAATCTCCTGAAGAATCCTATTCCTTTGGGAGAGGATAGTATCGTGGAGATAGTTTGGGCTTTGGTTGCTGAGATAAATGGAGAGAGAGTGTACTCAATCCAGATTGAGAGAGATGATTTGAGAATTCTTTCATCATTGACCGGAGAAAGTCTCAGAGTATTACAGGAAGACTATGGTATCAAAGGTTTCTTTTCACCTATGAAAGTAACTATGTACGGTTGTGGTGTAAGGGAGTCTTTAGGTGAATATATGGGTGGAAAGAGTGAAGACGAGATAATGGGATATCTACTTGATGCCGCCTTGGACAGCCTCGATGTGATAGAAGATCCGGAGGAGTTTTGAGTTCTATTGGAATAGGATTGTTTGGAACGGGAGTCGCTGCAGACAATCATGCATATGCAATTGCAAGGAGCGATAAGTTTTCCATTGTTGCCGTTGCAGACGATAAATACCAACTGGCGCAGAGTTTCTCAAAACGCCACCATATAGATAGGTGCTATGGAGATTTGGAGTATTTGTTGGAAGATGAGGACGTCGACATCGTCTTGTTGTCTTCTCCTTTTCCCTTTAACTCGAAATACTTTCCTTTTGTGGCTGAAACAGGGCGAAGTGTAATAATAGAGACACCCTTGGCTTCAAGAATAGAAGAGGCTGAGAGTATAGTGGAGAAGGCTGAAGAAGAAGGCATTTTCCTTTTCCCTGTATCTCAAATGGTCTCCGATCCGCTTGTTTCGTATCTCTTTTCATTAATAAAAGAAGGAAGGTTGGGAAGTATAAAAGAGTACTCGCTTTCCTGGTCTTTCCCTTCTCCCCTTAAGCGATGGATGAGTGTATGGGGAAATGAAGCGGGAATAGATGAGAAATCACTTTTCCTCCTTTCCGCCTCTCCTGTATTCGATTTGGTTTACAGTCTTTTCGGAGATGAGGAAGTTACATCCTACAAGGAAAAAGAAGATAGAGTCGAGGTCATATTTAATAGAGGTGTGCTTTCCATATCTGATGGTTATGGAGGTTTTTCTTTTCACATAAAAGGTGAGAAGTGCGAGATTGCCGGAAAGAATGGAAAGCTTATTTCTATAAATGGATCTGAAAAGATATATGGATTTGAGACAGAGAGTATTAGAACTCCATTCTCGCCCCTTGCCTCTTGGTATAATAGTGTATATTTCGCTTTGGAGAGCGGTGTATGGCCTAAAGAAAAATATATGGCCACACTCAAAGGTTTGAAACTGATAACCCAGTGTAAAAAGTATTTTGTCTGAAAAAACATTCGTTTTGGACAATATATATGGAATGAGTATTTTTTATGTAGAATAATATAATAATCTTGTCGACAATCATTTTTCATGCGTATATTCTCAATATGAAATCATGGGGGTGAGTTCTAAATAAACAGGAGATGGATAAATGAATGAAAACAGTAATTCTAGGCTCATGGAGATGCTCAGCTCTTCGAAGGGAAAGGTAAAGATTAAAGAGGAGAGAGTCCTTAATTATCTTCTTGAGCATGAAGATGAAATCCAAAACCTTTCCATTGCTCAAATTTCGGAAGCTGCAGATGTAAGTAAGGCTACAGTAGTAAGATTCTGCAAATCCCTGGATTTCAACGGCCTTAAGGATTTCAAAGTATGGTATGAAGCAGGAAAAGGTGCCAGATATGTAGAAGTAAGTCCTGTAGGTAAGGATGATGATGGAGAGAAGGTGCTCTCCGGTCTAAAAGCAGGTATCTCAAGAGGTCTCGAAAGAACTCTGGACAAAGAAAAGCTTGATATGTTGAATACTATCGTTGAAGACATTAATGAGAGCTCTGTAATTATTATTTCCGGAGAGGGGGAGGCTGAAGTCTTTTCAAATCTACTTGCTGAGTCGATAGCTAAGTATCTTCCAGATAAGAAGTTAATCATTAATCCTCAGGATGAAGAACCTGCCGATCTATGTCTTGCAGTATCTGTTACAGGCAGGGAAAAGAATACGATGGAAGTTGTAAGCAGAGTAGTTTTTGACGGAGGAAAGGCTGATGTAGTTTCTATATGCCCTACATCTTTGATTTCAAAGGCTGCTACAAATACAGTAATAGTTTCTGATGAAGAGTTTTTCAAAGGAGACCCGCATCTACTTGGAAAAATCTCAATACTTGCTGTAGTGGAGTTCTTGTGTGTAATGATCGGAAAAGACAAGGCGTAATGGAGACCACTCTTTCCTGGTATAAGGAAAATGCTTTTCTATATGCAGAGAAAACGAAATATTCCCTGGTGTATGATGCACTGGGGGAATTTTTGTCTCGAGTAGAGGAAAAAGGAAGAATACTTGATTTTGGCTGCGGCTCCGGAAGGGATTCTCATTATTTTTTGGAGAGAGGTTTTTCTGTGGATTCACTCGATGGATCAGAGGAAATGAAGAGGGAGGCCAAGAGATTATTTGGAATTGATGTCCGATTATCTAGTTTTCTTTCGCTTTGTGAATATGAGAAATATGATGGTGTTTGGGCACAGGCTTCTATTCTTCACTTAGAGGAAGGAGATCTAAGAAAAGCATTGTCTCTTATCTCGAAAGCCTTGAAAAAGGGTGGAGTGTTTTATTCTTCTTTCAGAAAAGGAGAAGAAGATGGATACGAAGAGGGACGCTGGTATACAAATATGACGGAATCTCGTTTTGCCTCCCTCATTCCCCCGAACCTCTATATAGAGAAGGTTTGGGAAGGAAAAGACGTCAGACCAGGAGTTGACAATATTTGGCTCAGTATTATTTCAAGGAAAGAGAGTTAGGCTAGAGTTATTCCATCCCTAATATCGTCACTCTTTTCTTTTTCGGAAAAGTGTTCCTGAACCAACGTCACGAAGTATTTTTCGCTTTTATGAAGGTGGTAGTCTCGTTTAAATGAAATAACTACGTGCCAGTGTATTTCAGGTACAGGCATAAAGAAGCTTACACCTTCGGTTCTTATAGCACAGCTAAGAGGTACGAAAGTTCCGCCAACCCCGTTTTTCGCCATAAGGATAGCACCCATGTGGCTGTTGAGAGATGACACCACATTTGGTTTGATTCCTATTTTCTCAAAGCACTGATTTTCCAGTTTTCTTATGGTAGTGTCGCCACGAGAAAGGACCCAGGGCTTATCTTTGAATTCTTCTACAGAAAGGTGAGGGAACTCGGATCCTATCTCTTCTTTCGGTTTATCGGGAACCCAAGAGGAGGGTAGAGCCATTACAAGTGGTTCATTCTGCAGGAGTAGGCTTCCTTCCAGAACACTGGAGTTATCGACAATAGGCATTATCGCCATATCTAAACTTCCATCTTGGAGACTTCTCATTAATGGCTCTGCAGTGTCTTCTTTTATCTTTATAGTTACACCTGGGTACGCAGCCCTGAATCTTCCTATTATCTGTGCAATGACCATAGATCCCCAGTGAGGGGTCACTCCCACAGAAAAAGACCCTGTCTGCCCCTTTGCAATATCCGCTATCTGGTTATAAAGTTCCTTCTTCTCTTGAAGCATTCTCTTGGATGCCTCTACATACATTGTCCCTGCAGGTGTCAACACCATGCCGTTGCGTTGTCTGTCAAAGAGTTTAACGCCTATTTCCGATTCAAGCTTCGATAGGTATTGGCTAAGGGTGGACTGAGTAATACAAAGAACTTCAGCCGCTCTAGATATACTTTGGCACTTCGCTATTTCGATAATGTATTCAAGGTAGTGGAGATCCATAATTGTGTCCTTTTACCTAATTTTACATTGATTTTCAATAAAAGTGTGCTGGTATTAGAAAATCTTATTATCAGCTTCGGAATTAACAATTTGTTTACTCTTTCTATTCATGCAAAGATTCTTACATCACAGAAAAAGGAGAAACGAATCAATGAAAAAGATTCTTGCACTTGCTCTTGTCGCACTTATTTCAATGTCTTTCGTCTTCGCTCAGGGCGGAAGTGAAACATCAACTACCTCTGTAGTAAGCGAAAGCGGATTTAATACAGATCAGGTTCTTACATTTGTCATTCCTGGTTCCACTGGCGGTGGTACAGACCTTGCAACCAGAACAATGGGTGAAGGACTCCAGAGACTTTTTGGTCTTAAGATCAACTATCAGCAGATGAAAAACACAATCGGTCACACAACAGTCAAGAACGCTGCTGCTGACGGAAATACAATCATGCTTGCTACAGCTGCTCTTCTCACACAGTATGTTACAGGTAACAGTGAAGTAAACCCACTTGAGGATCTCACACTCATCGCTTGTCTCGATGACAATGGTTACTCAGTTCTCGCTGTTCCAGTAGATGCTCCATTCAACACATTCGCAGAATTCGTTGAATATGCAAAGGCAAATCCTGGAAAGATCAATGCCGGTATGCCAGCTGCTGGTTCCAACACATTCCTCTTCGGTAAGCTTGAAAGCGTTCTCGGCATCGAGCTTAACCACGTAGAGTGTGCTTCTGAGTCTGACAGACTTACAAACATCGCCGGCGGCTTTATCGACATCGGTGTCGTCAGCCTTGGAAACGCTCAGTCTTATGAAAAGGCTGGAAAGCTTAAGGTTATCGGAACAGTTGCAGGTAACGGTGTAACAATCGCAGACAGCGGCGTTGACCTCGGCGACAACTATAAGACTCTCCAGGAGCAGGGTTATGATGACTGCTATGTCCTCTGCATGCACTATATCTATGGACCAAAGGGAATGAACGAAGAACAGGTTAAGAAAATTAATGCTTCCTTCAAGGCTGTCATCGAAGACGCTACAGTTAACGAAGGCCTCAGAAAGATTGGTCACATCCCACTCTGGCACGACCTCGAAGAGTCAAAGAAAATCCAGATGGAAGAGTATAACACAACAGTCGAGACAGCAAAGTTCCTCGGACTCTACGCTCTCTAATAGACAAAAATCTCTAGTATGCGGGTAGTTTTCTACCCGCTCTTTGAACCATATCTCAGGAGATAATCATGAAAAAGCCAAGAAGAGATGTCATTACAGGCATCGTAGGCCTTTTGGGCTGTGCCTTCTTTCTCATTTATATCCAGAAGATCAAGATGCCTCCAAAGCTTCTTGAACCAGGCCCAAGGCTTTTACCATATGTTGCGATTGTCATCATCGCATTAAGCTCAGTAGCCCTTATCATCCAGGGCGTCAAAGATAGAGATAAGGAAGAAAAACCTTATTTCCCAAAAGGTGGAATCAAGAAGATTACAAAGTCATTCATCATGCTCTGCATCTATGCAGTGATGCTGAACTATCTTGGGTTCCTTATTTCTACTCCCTTTGCAACCTTCGCATTTATCTACGACCTTAAAGGCGAGAATAAGATCAAGCCTATTCCATCAGCAATTATTGCAATCATTGTCACTGCAGTATTGTACTTGATGTTTGTATATGGATTCCAGGTCAGACTCCCAAGCGGAAAATTATTCTAGGAGATGAGAAATGGCAGATTATTTAAACGCAATACTTGTTTGTCTTAATCCAGTGAATCTCATTCTCATTATTGCAATGGTTTCTCTTGGAATCGTTTTCGGAGCAATTCCAGGGCTCTCTGCAACACTGGGTATAGCTCTCTTGTTGCCTATTACTTTCGGTCTATCAACTACAACATCCTTCGTGTTGCTTTTGGCTATTTGGATCGGAGGTGTATCAGGAACATTCATTTCCGCCGTCCTCATAGGTATTCCGGGTTCCTCTTCAGCCATCGCAACTTGTTTCGATGGTTACCCGATGACAAAGAACGGACAGGCTGGAAAAGCATTGGGAATCGGTATGACAGCATCCTTCATCGGTTCTGTCTTCTCAATTCTCTTGGCAACAGTCCTTTCCCCACTCATCGCTAACCTTGCTCTTAAGCTTGGTCCTTGGGAATACTTCTCACTCTGCTTCTGCGCCATCACTCTTATTGCTTCTCTTTCAA
>CAMEXG010000059.1 GCA_945947045.1 uncultured Spirochaetales bacterium
CCAGATCTTAGTGACGAATCGCCCCTGGTCCAAATGACACTTTATCTTAAGGTCGGTGCAAGAGTTATGGCGACGAAGAACTATGTAGCACCGGGCGTAGTCAACGGGATGACCGGAACAGTAAAAAAAATAAGCAGGACGTCAAACAATATCGAAAGACTTGGATACAAGGTAACCGTTAAATTTGACAAGCTGCATAATGAAGTAGATATTGAACCCATTGCTTATACCATGACACATTACGAAACGTCTTCCAACGTAATCAACCCTGTGGAAGAAGTATTTTACCAACTACCGTTACAGCTGGCTTACGCTATGACAATCCATAAGGGCCAAGGAAAGACTTGCGACGCAGCCAACGTAAATCCCCATACAGCAAAGTCCCTGGACAACTGTACGTGGCCTTGAGCCGTGTAAGAGAGATATCGGGACTTCATCTGACAAAGGAAGTCAAACCAGAGTACGCACTTACATCTCCAGAGGTCAAGGAGTAGTACATGGAACACTGCAATGAAGCAGGTTATGTTTTTTCATGGGAGAAAACCAATGAAGGACAGCAGAGGGGCCGGAAGGTGGAATTTTCCTGCGGGCTAAAGAGAACCTATATTCCTACTGATATCCTGCCACTAGTTCGTATGGTGGTTAAAAACTATTCAAATGGAACTCCAGTTCATGAATTGGAGTCGTCGATTACGAATGTTCTTGTAGAACTCAATGACAAGTATACAAAGTCCGATAGTTGAACAAACAGAAAATGAACATGTTTCTACTTGACAGAATATATATTATATCTAAATTATGAAATTTGTAATTGTTATTGAAATCAAGTAATTCAACTTTTACTATTAAAATAAGGATAGAATCTTCAATGAATAAATATGATGCCATTATAGTTGGTGCAGGCAACTCTGGATTGATCGCAGCTTTAGAATTAAGAAAGAATGGATTAAAGACATTGATAATTGAGAAAAACAATTATCCTGGTGGTTGTGCTACATCTTTTGTCAGAGGTAGATTTGAAATAGAGCCGTCTCTTCATGAATTATGTGGCATTGGCGAAGACTCTATAAAAGGTAGCGTTAAACTCATATTTGAAGATTTTGGTATTGATTGTCCTTTTGTCCCAATAAAAGATTGTTTCAGAGCCATTGGCAGTTTTTCTGATGGAACTCCCTATGATATTACATTACCAAATGGTAAAGATGCCTTTATAGATAAAATGGAAGAATATGTACCTTTTTCAAGGGATAAAATGATTCTTCTATTCTCTATTATGGAAGAAATTAAACAAGGATTGATATATATATCAAAGAACAAAAAGTATAGTGTCTTTCATCTTATCAAAAATTATCCGAGGATGCTTACTTTAGGCTCATATTCTGTTAAAGAAGTATATGAAGCTCTTTCTATCCCAAAAAAGGCACAAGAGATTCTTTCCTTGTATTGGACATATCTAGGTGTTAAAGTAGACAGTTTGAATTTTATTCACTACTCTTCCATGATCTATGAGTACATAAACTACCCTATTTGCATACCAAAAAACACCAGCCACTATTTATCATCTCTTCTTTTAGATAAATACCAAAAGATGGGCGGAGATGTTTGGTATGGAGTTCAGGCTGATGAATTTATTTGTAATAATAATGCCGTTATAGGAGTAAAGACTAATCATGGTGACATCTATGCCTCTCTTATCTTTCCTGATATCAAAAGCGATATAATATATGGAAAAATGATGCCAAAAGAGTCTGTTCCTCTTAGACAAAGAAAACTCATGGAGGCGAGAAGAGATAAATACTCAGGTATATTATCAACAGTATATTTCTGTCTTGATAGAGATAAAGATGAAATGGGCTTTAAAGATTATTCGATTTTTTTCAGTGGACATTCCAACACCTTTATGCTCCATGATTCTGTAATATTCCTTTGCTATAATGTTGCTTCTCCAGACTTCTCTCCAAAAGGAACATCTGTCGTGTCTTTCACTTTTTTTGCAGATCCAAAGTTCTTTGAAGCTTTAGATGAAGAGAGTTACTTTAAAACTAAAACAGAAATAGGTTCTGTCATGATTGATCTATTAAAGAGTAAACTCAACATTGATATTTCTAACCATATTGAAGAAGTGGAAATAGCAACGCCATGGACCTTTTCCCGATATTTAAACACACCGAAAGGTTCAGTATATGGTCACGAAGTAAGGGGTTGGGACAATGTTATTGCAAGGACTTTAAACATTGAAAACGATTATGCTGTTCCTGGCTTATATCCAATCGGTTGCGACTCAATTAAAGGTGACGGTTATTCTTCAGCATATATGATTGGAAACGAAATAGCAGATTTAGCTTTAGAAAGGATTAATAGAAATGAGTAAAAAAATAAAAGTCGGAAAGAATTCTTATTTAGATATGCTGAAGTTTAAGAATCTTGGTAAGACAAGAGATAAAGTAATCGATGAGTATTGTGGTGATAAAGTTTTCTATAGCGACCCTATTTCAGATAAAGCAGAGCATCTACATCAGGAGTCGCTAAAAGTCAGAGTGACAGATATCATCCCTCGGTATGATGCAAAAGAGTATGTATTATCTAATATCGATAATTCTCCCCTTCCCTACTTTAGAGCTGGTAGCTATATTTCAATAAAAACTAAAATCGGCGACACTATAACTTCTCGTCCATATTCAATTTGCTCCAGTCCAAAAGAAGCTCTGAACGGCAAGTATTCTATCATGATCGAAGACTATCCTGCAGGTTTTGTAGCTCCATATCTTTATAAGAATATACAGATTGGAGATGAGTTTACTATTTCATCTCCAATGGGTACTTTCTATTATGAACCATTACGAGATGAAAAACATGTTGTCGCCCTAGCTGGTGGAAGTGGTGTCACTCCCTTCATATCTATGGCCTATGCCATTAGAGATGAAATCGAGGACTTTGATTTAACTCTAATCTACGGAAGTAGAACGCGTGATTCCATTTATTTTAAAGATGAACTAGATGAATTATTGAATGTGACGAATAAAGTGAAAATAATACATGTTTTATCTGATGAAAAAATAGATGGATATGAACATGGTTTTATAACTTCTGATTTAATAAAGAAATATGCATCAGATAATTACTCTGTCTTTGCTTGTGGTCCAGGTAGTTTCTATTCTTTTATGAAAGAAGATATAAAAAAATTAAACCTAAAGAAAAAACAAATTCGTTTTGAAATGGAAGCTGTAAGTCGTGATTTAGCTTCAGATATAAATTATCCACAAGAAATAAAGAATATGGTTTTTAATGCTGTAATAAAACAAAGAGACAAAGAGTATAAAATTGCAGTAAGAGCAGATGAGCCTATTCTTTGCGCAATAGAACGAGCTGGAATAAAGATTCCATCATCTTGTCGTTCAGGTGTCTGCGGTTGGTGTCGAACCAGGGTTGTTGAAGGTAATACTTATAATCCCGAAAAGAATGAAAATAGACGAAAAGGCGATGTAATACTGGGCTATATTCATCCCTGTGCTTCATTTGCCCTGTCGGATTTAGTGTTGGAAATACCTAATGAAGATTAGTCTAAATTAAATGAGAATAGCTCTTTGGAAATCTTAGTGTTCCAGATGTTAGTATATTCGGTAAAAGAAAATGTAACAGTTGCGTACACTACGACTTCTACAGGTCGAACATAGTCACTGACCAACTCTTCACCTTCTCTTATGTCGGAGAGAGAGGAAAAACTGTCACCATCAAAGCTTCTACGAAGCTCTTTTCGTAGGATTTCGTTATCTTGATCATTAAAGATTCTTAAAAGTAAGCCGGTACTCTCATTAAATTCAAATGCAAGTCTTAATTCTCCATTAACAAAGAAATTATTCGATATTACGCTGTCATCCCCAAAAAAATGATATAAACCATAAATAGTATCTCCACTCTTATATTCAACGAGAGGGCTTCCATCTACCTTTGCTCCGGTTATAGGGTTGCAATATGGATAATTACAATAAGAAGAGTTGAAAGAAGAAAGAAGAGATGAATAACTAGAAGAATCTTTACTACTCTTGATCACGTAGAATAAGTTTACTTCAGGAGAATAAGACAGATTTTTTGTACTATCTTTTAGATAATCGGAATTAATTATAATAGAAGCTTTATTGTTGTTTGTATCTTTTATAAAGGAAACTGAGTTTTCATCTGGAACGAACATATTTGGAATGCCGCAAGATGAAAGAAAAAGGAGGGCTAGTAAAGCAAGAAATAAGTATTTTCCTTTCTTCACTGATTACCCTCCCTATATGGAATGAAAACCAATATTTATTAGTTGAGCTGAGCTATTCTAGACTTTGCAAGCTTAGCGTATTCAGAGCCATAATCTCCAAATTCACCGACCAACTGTTCGTAAATAGAAATAGCAAGTGCCTTATCTGTATCTTCTGTTAATCTAGCAGCATTGAAAAGAGCACGAGATGAATAGAAGCTCTCGAGACCATACTCATCAAAGAATGAATTATAAACATCTCTTGCAGAGTTCTTATCTCCATTTTCCTCTAAAGCAGCAGCCATACTCATAAGAGCCACTTCTCTCAAGAAAGTCTTCTTCTGTCCATCAGCAACTTTCTTGTACAATTCGATAGCCTTGACATAATCACCATCTTCGTATGAAAGATCAGCAAGAATCAATGCAGCTTTAGCTCCAGGATACTTTTTGACACCCTTTGCCATTAATGCTTCTGCATCAGCGACAAGAGTTGTCTTTGCACTATCATAACCTTCAGCATCGGAATCCATTGTTGTGTACTCAGAGTACTGGGCTGTCAAAGCATCGAGCTTTTCGTAAGTTTTGTTATTTGAAGTATTAACAACTACAGTAGCAATGGAAACAATGACAATAACTGCAACTACAGCAGCAACAATGATTGTCAAAAGCTTACCGTGTCTACCAAGCCAACCATTGGTCTTATTAACCAACTTTTCGGAGGCTGTGAGCTGTACTTCCTTATCGTTCTTCTTTGCCATTTTTCATCCTTTGAGAAAGCGGAGAAAAGACTCTCCGCTTCCCCTACTCTTTTTTATCGGACCTTATTTCTTAAGAAGGTCTGCAAAAGGATTGTAAGAGTCGTCGTCATCCTTAGTCTCAGCCATATACTTGGCCATCTCAGATTCCTGGCTTCTCTTAATCATTTCTCTGATGGAGAGAGAAAGCTTCTGCTTAGCGGAATCTACATCGACAACCATGGCTGTGATTGGCTGACCAATCTTCTCTTTATAGCTTTCAAGAACTGCATCTGTATACTGTTCGTCTGGACCAACAAGATTGTTCTTTCCGATAAGACCTTCGATATCACCGATGACCTTGACAAAGACACCGAACTCTGTGACAGAAGATACTGTACCGGTAATAGTTGAGAATCTTGGATAATCCTTCTTAAGTGTCTGCCATGGGTTACCTTCGAGCTGCTTTACAGAAAGTTTGATTCTTCTGTTAGCTGGTTCAACCTTTGTAACAGCTACTTCGATTGTATCACCTTCCTTGCAGAACTGATCCATGCTCTTGATCTTCTTTGTCCAAGAGATGTCATCAATGTGAAGGAAACCATCGATACCTTCTTCGAGGTTTACAAATGCACCGCTGTTTGTAACCTTGACAACTGGTCCGGAGATAACCTTACCGACTGGATATCTTTCATCGATTGTATCCCATGGATTCTCTTCAAGCTGCTTGAGACCGAGAGATACTCTCTTGCTGTCCAAGTCCCAGCCAAGAATCTTTGCTTCAACAACATCACCGATGTTGACAATTTCTTTAGGGTTGGTAATTCTCTTTGTCCAAGAAAGTTCGGAGATATGAGCAAGACCCTCGATACCAGGTTCAATTTCGATAAATACACCGAAGTTGGCAATCTTTGTTACAGGTCTCTTTACAACATCACCGATATGATACTTCTGATCAAATGTAGACCATGGATCTGGTTCCATTGCCTTCAAGGAAAGATTGATCTTCTGTGTCTCTGGATCAATGTTGATAAGCTTAAGCTGAACAATCTGACCCTTCTTTACAAAATCTTTTGGTCTTGTTACATGACCCCATGACATATCGTTGATGTGAAGTAGTCCATCAAATCCACCGAGATCGATAAAAGCACCGAATGATGTGAATGACTTTACAACACCCTGAACGATATCGCCGACATGAGCAGCTTCAAAGAACTTCTGTCTGTTTTCTTTGATCTTGTTCTCAAGATATTCTCTTCTTGAAACAACGCTCTTAAGTTTTGTTCCGTTATGGAACTTGTCGATAATGAAGTAGTCTGTCTTTCCAACAAGAGTTTCAGGATCTTCAACTCTGACTACATCTGCCTTTGATAATGGGCAGAATCCCTTATAATCTGCTCCGAGATCAACTTCATAGCCACCCTTGATGACTTTGACGAACTTACCAAGAACTGGTGTTCTGTCTTCAGCAGCCTTCTTGAGGACTTCGGTTCTCTCTTTGGCTTCAGCTCTTTTCTTTGATACAACAACCTGTCCGCGACCATTGTCAAGCTTAAGGATTGTGAGGGCGACCTTGTCTCCAATCTTTGGGAGTTCGATGAACTCATCTACTGGGACCTGACCCTCAGACTTATAGCCGATGTCAACGAGGACAGTCTCGTCATTTGTCTGTACTACAGTACCGGTTACGATCTGACCGACTTCTAATTCCGGAATTGACATAAGATGCTGTTCCATGTATGACTGCATCACTGTTTCCTTTTCCATTCCACTTTCTCCTACAACTAAATTACCACGCTTAATGCTTTTGCATAGCACTGTAAACTTTCTCACAAACGCCGTCTATAGTCAAGTTGGTGGTGTCTACATATATGGCATTTTCTGCGATTTTCAAAGCACCAACCGGCTTTTCTTTATCGTTCTTGTCTCTCTTGAGGATTCCTTCCAATACTTCTTCGTATTTCAGCTCAGGCTGCTCCGAGAGTCTACGTTTTGCTCTTACCTCTGGAGAGGCGTCAAAATAGAACTTATACTCTGCATTCGGGAATATTACTGTGGTTGTATCTCTACCCTCTGTAACGATGTTCATATTCCCTGCAAGCTTTCTAACTTCATCTGTGACTCTCTCTCTAAGACGAGGATCTGAAGATACAGGTGAGGCATATTTGTCCACAAGGGGGGTATGTAGTTTATCTTCTACATTTACACCGTTTATGCAGATATTGCCATCTTCAACGGTAATGAGTGTATTCCTGGCAGTCTCCAGTACACTGTCTTTATCTAAAGGATCTAAATTCCTATCCAGTTGTGCCAGAGTATATGCCCTATAAAAAGAGCCGGTATTAAGAAAATACCATCCAAGGTCTCGTGCAATTTTTCTTGCTATTGTACTTTTACCGCTGCCTGCAGGTCCATCAATTGCAATAACCATCACTTATCTCCCTTTTTGACACCTTTCTTTTCCAAAACTACTTTTCTTGTCTTTTTGGGGTTTATTTCTCTGGAGTTCTTCTTGCCTGTCAAAAGACCGTTTATCTCTTCCGCTTTTAGGTTTCTCCATTCCCCTACTTCCAAATCCCCCAGCTCTACACAGCCGATCCTGATTCTTGTAAGGCTCTTAACGTCGTAGTCAAGGTAGTTGAAGATTTTTCTTATCTCTCTATTTTTGCCTTCAGTAAGAGTCACCCTGATAAACTGCTTTGTTCTTGGTACCAGATCATATCTTTTAATCCTGTATGGAGTAGGTAAATCGATATAAATACCATCTAAAGCTCTATTCAGGTCGTCGAATTCAATAGGGCGGTTTAATTTGACAAGATACTCTTTTTCAACTTCGTATCTGGGGTGCATCATGGCATTTGCAAAGTCACCGTCATTCGTAAACAAAATAAGACCATTTGACTCTTTGTCCAGGCGCCCCACGTTGAAAAGAAGATTGTTGTCCCTCATGCCGATAAGGTCCCTTGCGTATTTATCTTCATTTGGGTCGTAGTTGGTGCAAACATATCCTTTGGGTTTATTAAGTGCAATATAGTAGAGCTTGTTGGAGAGTTCGATTGTATCTCCATCAACCTGGACTATATCATCTTCATTTATCTTTATACCCATTTCCCTCACAGTCTTGTTGTTGACCATGACTCTGCCCTGTGCAATTAACTCTTCACTTCCTCTTCTGCTGGCGACGCCACACTTGGCCATGTATGCCTGTAATCTCATAGGAAACATTGAATCTTTATCCATATCAGAATAATTCTCCTTCATTATCTTTCGTAAACTTCAATCTATCCGCCTCACTGAGCTTAGGAAGTTCAGATATACTCTTCAGTTTAAATTCATAAAGAAATTTTCTTGTAGTGCAATATAAACAAGGGTGACCTGGTTTGTCAGCTCTTCCGTTTACTTTTATATAATCCCTCTCCCTGAGAAGTCTTACAATTGAATCTGACTGAATTCCACGTATTTTGTCAATCTCAGATCTGGTTATCGGCTGAGAATATGCAACGATGCTAAGGGTCTCCAAAGCTGCCCTGGATAGTCTTTTATCTACTTTACGTCCATAACTCTGTCTAAGCTTCGGATATAATTCTGTTACAGGCTGAAAAGAGTAGAGATCCTCTTCACACAGCATCATCATGCCGGAGTTTCTGGCTTTATAGTGTTCATCCAGTTCTCTTAGTCCGTCAATAACTTCATCTTTTTCAAGTGAAGTAAGTGTTATTATTCTTTCAATGGATAGGGGGGTGTTCTCAATAAACAGTATGACTTCAATTAGTTTAGCATTCTCACTTAAAGCTTCAATCTCACTCATCTTCGTCATCCTCGTCGTCATCAAAATCAATAACCTCTTCTTCCCCTGTATACTCATCTATTATTTCAGGTTCTTCGTCCTTCTTTCTCTCTTCAGCCTTCTTCTCCACTAGATCCTCAAGTCTCATTTCAGCGTCTCGGGAAAGAATAGTAAAGTCCTCAGGGTCTTCAAGGTTTTCTTTTTCATATATATCAGCTTCCTTGTCATATTCGTCAACCATTCTGGGATCCCAATCCTGAGGACGTTTATGAATATAGATGGTGCCATACTGCTTTTCCTGTCTGAAAAGAATAGTATGGTCTTTAGCTGCTTCCAGTATACTCAAAAAAGAACAAATAATATGGAGAGGATTTGAGTAATCTACGATCAAATCTTCAATATTTATCTCTTCTCTTTCATCCAGAAGCTCCATCATCAATGCTCTTTTCTCTTTTACGGATACTGGTTGATATATGTTGAATATCTTTGAAGGAGGAGTCTTTTTCAAGATCTCAGAAAAAGTACGGGAAATATCAGCAAGAGTTACTCCTTGAAATAAATCTTTATCTTCAAAAGGTATAGCGAACAAGTTCTCAGGTCTCGATATATATAAGCGCCCTGATTTGTCCTGGCCAGTCAAAAGATCCGTATATTTTTTGTATTTCTGATAATCGATAAGCCGATCGACAAGATCCTGTCGAGGGTCTTCATACTCCTCATCAAGTTCAGTTTCATGTGGCAGGAGAAGTCTACTTTTTATATACAACAGCTCTGCAGCCATTCTATAGAAGTCAGCCAGGTCGTCTATCTCTGTACTATGGGATGAAATGTAATCGAGGAACTGTTCTGTTATTAAAGAAATGGGGATATCATAGATGTTTGCATCGTTTTTGCTGATAAGAAAAAGGAGAAGATCCAATGGACCGTCGAAATCCTTCTTGTCTTCAAGGATTCCAGGCACATGGAATGACTGCTTCTCCTTTTTATCTAATAAAACATCAAATGAATCTGCCATACAGAGATTATACAGAAACGGCTAAGGTCACTCAACCTTCACTTCATCACTCTTTTCTTTCTTGGGGAAGAGCATTTCTCTTACTTCAGTGTCAAGTTCATTCTGGAAATCGACATTATTCTGTAGATATTCCAAAGTCTTGTCCCTTCCCTGCCCGATTTTCTCGCCTTTATATGAATACCAGGCTCCGGCTTTTTCTATGAGATTGCACTTAATGGCGGCATCCAACAATGACCCCAACTTTGATATACCTGTACCGAACATCAAGTCGATTTCACACTTCTTGAATGGTGGAGCAACCTTGTTCTTTACTATTTTGACCCTCACCCTGTTGCCAGTAAGCTCATCCTGATTCTTTCCAATGGATTCGATTCTCCTTACATCCATTCTCACTGAGGCATAGAACTTCAGAGCGTTGCCTCCTGTAGTAGTTTCAGGGTTGCCGAACATAACGCCTATCTTCATTCTTATCTGGTTGATGAAAATAATAGTGGTATTGCTCTTTGCAAGAATGCCGGTAAGCTTTCTCAATGCTTGGGACATTAGTCTGGCTTGTAGTCCTACGTGGCTATCCCCCATATCACCTTCGATTTCCGCCTGTGGGGTAAGAGCGGCGACTGAGTCGACGACTATGATGTCTATGGCGCCTGATCTGACGAGACGCTCTGTTATTTCAAGAGCCTGTTCTCCATTGTCAGGCTGGCTGATCCATAGATCGTCGATATTGACTCCGAGATTCTTTGCATATGTAGGATCCAAGGCATGCTCTGCATCTATAAAAGCAGCGATTCCACCCTTTTTCTGACACTCGGCAATTGCATGAAGGGCTAAAGTCGTCTTACCTGATGATTCAGGGCCATAGATTTCTATGATTCTTCCCTTTGGATATCCACCGACACCTAAAGCTTCATCAAGAAGAATAGAGCCGGATGGAATGGTATCTACATCAAGAATATCTTTATTGTCACCCAGTTTCATCAAACTGCCTTTTCCGAATTCTTTGTCAATCTGAAGCCTTGCAGCTTCCAACGCTTCTTTTTTTCCGTCAGTCAAATCTGACACAGTGGTATTTTTTGCCATAACTATTTATTCCTTCATTTAATATAACGCAATTTTAAGAAAAACTGACGAATTTTACTGGAAATTATCTCCATT
>CAMEXG010000060.1 GCA_945947045.1 uncultured Spirochaetales bacterium
CAACAGCAACTGTTCTTGCATGGTCTATTACAAAGGAAGGCATGAAGAGCGTAGCTGCAGGTGTCAACCCAATGGGCATCAGAAGAGGTATCGATAAGGCTGTACAGGATGCTGTAGAGTGCATCAAGAGTGAAGCTAAGATGATTCAGGATAAGGAAGAGATTGCTCAGGTAGCATCTATTTCCGCAAATAACGACAGAACTATCGGTGATGAAATTGCAAACGCAATGGACAAGGTCGGCAAGGACGGCGTCATCACAGTCGAGGAAAGTAAGACAATCGATACAACTGTAGACTTTGTAGAAGGCATGCAGTTCGACAGAGGTTACCTCTCTGCTTATTTCTGCAATAACAGAGACACTATGACATGTGTCATGGATAATCCTTACATCCTCATTTATGACAAGAAGATTTCAAACATGAAGGAACTTCTTCCTCTCTTGGAGAAGGTCGCTCAGTCCGGCAAACCACTTGTAATGATTGCAGAGGATGTCGACGGTGAAGCTTTGGCTACATTGGTTCTCAACGCTGTAAGGGGAACACTCAATGTCTGTGCCGTAAAGGCTCCTGGTTTTGGTGACAGAAGAAAGGCAATGCTTGAAGATATTGCAGTACTTACAGGCGGACAGGTGATCACAGAAGAACTTGGTATGAAGCTTGAGGATGCAGATATCTCTATGCTTGGTAAAGCAAAGAGAGTCACAATCGACAAGGACAACACAACTATCATCAATGGTGCTGGTTCTGCTTCCGACATCAAAGACAGAATCGCAATGATCAAGGTTCAGATTGCAGACTGCACATCAGACTACGATAAAGAGAAGCTCCAGGAAAGACTTGCAAAGCTTGCAGGCGGTGTCGCAGTTGTAAACGTTGGTGCAGCTACAGAAGTCGAACTAAAGGAAAAGAAGCACAGAGTCGAAGATGCTCTCAGCGCTACACGTGCCGCTATTGAAGAGGGTGTCATCCCAGGCGGCGGAGTCGCTCTTGTCCAGGCATCCAAGGTTTTGGAAGCTAAGAGCTTGGAAGGTTTGACAGAAGAAGAAAAGGTGGGATACAAGATCGTCAGAAGAGCTCTTGAAGAGCCTATCAGACAGATCAGCGAGAACGCTGGAGTCGACGGTGCAATCGTTGCAGACAAGTGTAAGAACGCAGAGAAGGGTGTTGGCTTCGATGCAAACACAATGCAGTGGGTAAATATGGTTGAAGCTGGAATCATTGATCCTGTGAAGGTAACAAGAAGCGCTCTTCAGAACGCAGCTTCAATTGCAGCCCTCATCCTCACAACAGAGTGTGCTGTTACTGATATTCCTGCTCCTGCTCCTGCCGCACCGGCTGGAAACCCAGATATGGGCATGATGTGATAAATAGAATGTGGGCCTCCTGACGGAGACCCATTTCTAGTGTTGACCCCGTAAAATATCACATGCTATTCTTTTCTTCATTATAGAGAGGTATTTAAATGAACTCACTTGTACTTATGGCGGCTGACTCAACTTCTTCCGCTTCTTTGACATCATCATTGATAATGTTCGCTTTAATTATTCTCATCTTCTATTTCTTGATCTACAGGCCACAGAAGAAGAGGGACAAGGAAGCTAAAGCAATGCTTGCAGCTATGAAGAAGGGCGATAAGGTCGTTACCATCGGAGGAATCCACGGTACTATCGTTACTGTCAAGGATAAGACAGTTGTCATCAAGGTTGACGACTCTGCAAGAATTGAATTTTCAAAGGAAGCTATTTCTTCCGTTATAAGTAAGGATGCTGTAAAGACAGCTCCTGAAAACAGCAAGAAAGACAAGAAGGCTGTTGAAGCTAAGGCAGAAACTCCAATAGTAGAAGAAAAAGCTCAGGAAACTGAAGAAAAGACAGAAGAGAATAAATAACACATGAAGAAGACAGGCAGAATAATGCTGGTTCTGCTGGTGGTGGTTGTTGCATCATTTCTCCTTTACCCTACGGTAAAGTGGTATATGTTTACGCCCCAGTCCATCAAAGAACTGGCTGCCGGATCAAACCTTCAGATTCGTGAATACTCCCGTGGGCAGGCCTCACGGGATGTTCGCGTTCTTAAGGATAAGGCGAAAACGATACCGGATGGTGAAATAGACAAAGAATTCAGATACCTCGAAAAGAAAGCCAAAGAAATATTGAAAGATAGTGGGAGAAGCGTCCCGTCAAAATGGACATGGCATTCCCTTCTTTCTTCTTTTCCAAACGAGGCTTCTTTCTTCAACGCTGTCGAAGAATCATACAGAGTTGAAATCATGAACGCGAAAAGCCTCTCTCAGAGGGTGTTGAACTTAGGTTTGGACCTTAGGGGAGGAATGTCTGTTCTGTTGGATGCAGACACTACGGTTTTTGAAGAGAAAAACGGCAGGGCGCCCACAGAAGAGGAGCTGACGGCCCTTCTTTTGGAAGATATTGATGTGCTGTCAATGCGCATCGATCAGTTTGGTGTCACAGAGCCTGATATTAGACTTCAGGGAAAAGACCAGATTCTTATTGAGATTCCAGGTGAAGCGGATCCCGAGAGGATTAATTCTTTCCTCCGCTCTTCAGGTTCTCTCTCTTTCCACCTTGTTGATGATTCTTTGACCAATAAAGTCAATTCAGAATACAAAAAGAATCCGAGTTCCTTCATTGGTGACGATGGTGGCCTGGTCAGTGTAGATTACATTCCTCAAGGCAAGACGCTTCTTGGATACTATGTTCAGGATGATTATGGCATCGAGTATATGGACAGATTGGTGGTCATCTATGATGAGATAGCACTGGACGGCAGTCATATAGAAAGTGCAAAGGTATCTGAAGGATCCACAAACAATGTCGCCAACATCTCTCCTTCCATCAACTTTACGTTGGATGCGGAGGGTGGAAATATATTCTATGCATTTACTTCCGCCCACAAGGGGGATTCTCTTGCCGTGGTCATGGACGACAAAGTCAAAAGCGTTGCAACTATTAACAGCGCTATAAGGGACTCTGTCTCCCTCACCGGGGCGTTTACTCAGGATGAAGCCCAGTCTTTGGCTGTAGTGTTGAAGACAAGCTCGCTCCCAATGGAATTGAAAGTCGTATCACAGTCCGCGATTGGGGCGACCCTCGGTGACGACAGTGTAAAGATTGCTTTGAAGGCTCTTCTTGCAGGAGTCCTGTTGGTAATCGTATTTATGGTTGCATACTACGGTCTATCGGGGCTTATTGCAGATTTTGCCCTCTTAATGAATCTTTTTATGATGATAGCACTTCTTTCTGCGTTGAACTTCACCCTTACTCTCGCTTCCATCGCCGGTATTGTTTTGACACTGGGAATGGCGATAGACGCCAATGTTATTATTTACGAAAGAATGAAAGAGGAAAAGGCGTCGGGAAAGAGCGGGTATGAAGTAGTGAAGGCTGGATTCGCAAGAGCTTTCTGGACGATTATGGACTCTAACGTCACTACAATCATTGCTGCTGTAGTTTTGATTGTCCTGGGTACAAGTGCTGTAAAGGGTTTTGCCGTTACTCTTGCCGTAGGAATAGGCTGCTCTCTCTTTACTTCACTTTTGCTTTCTCACTTGATATTCGATATTTTCATTACTGAAGAAAGTTTCAGACAAGTACACTTGGGATGGAGGAGAAAATGATTAAACTCGATGTTTTGAAATACAAAAAGTTAGTTTTCCTTTTCTCTGTCCTCTTCATTGTGGCGGGAATAGTTGTTTTTATTGTGGCCGGTGGTTTCAATAAGGGCATCGACTTCGGTTCAGGATACTCTGAGACATTCCAGGTCGCACCATTAGGTTTCACTGTATCTTACACAGGAAGAAGAGGTGCAACACTCTCTGTTTCAGATAATACTCTGGTGTTGCAGTTCAGAGATGCCGAGGGGGTGGAGGAGCATAAGTTCCCTGTATCCGAGTATCCATTATCCGGTGATATCGCCTCAGCTCTCTCTGCATTGGGACTGGATGTCGATGTATCAAATACGGGCTTGGAGACTCAAAACTTGGTTACAGGCTTCGGTTATCCCTCTACTTTGTCTTCTACTCCCCATAGAGTGAACTTTTCCACTCTTGGCGTCGATGTAACGATTGAAGATGTAAGAGATGCTGTCGATAGTATCGACGGAGCAAAAGTCCAGACTGTGGGAGAGAAAAACAAAGCTCAATTCCAAGTTAGAATTGTCCTTGGTGGCGATGAGGGTCAGGAAGAGGCTGAGAAAAGAGTAGACAATGCCCTTTCCCAGTATTTCGGAGAAGAAAACGTAGTTGTACTCCAATCTAATTTTGTAGGACCGAAGTTTTCTTCTGCACTATTGAAGTCATCTCTTCTTGCTGTGTTGATAGCCTTTGTCTTGATCCTTCTTTATATATCTATAAGATTCAGGCTTTCGTATGCCCTTTCGTCGATTATTGCACTTATCCATGACGTGTTGATGATGCTTTCATTTGTCGTAATACTGCGTCTTGAAGTCTCAGGAACCACTATTGCGGCGGTTCTCACTATCATCGGGTATTCGCTCAATAACACAATCGTCATCTTCGACAGAGTCAGAGAGAATATTAAGAACAACAAGGGTGCCGATGTTTATGAGATGGTTTCTCTCTCTGTCAGACAGTCATTTACAAGAACAGCCATCACTACTCTCACCACACTCTTTGCAATTGTCCCTCTATCGATTTTTGGATCCGGAGAGATAAAACTCTTCGCCATTAATCTTATTTGGGGACTGGTGATAGGTGCTTATTCTTCTTCTTTTATCGCTCCTTCGCTGGTAATGTTCTTTCACAAGTTCTTTCCTATCGACAAGATTAAGGAAAAGAAGGAGGAAGAGGAATATTCCCTCGTGGACTGATGAAAGTTGTTTTGGCAAATAATCTAGGATTCTGCAAAGGGGTGGAGAAGGCTCTGGAGAAGGCTGAGAAAGTATGCTCGGAAGCCGAGAATAAAAGAATCTATTTCTTCGGAGAGATAGTCCATAACAAACTCGTCACGGATGCTTTCATAGGAAAGGGGGCTATGATAATAAAAAGCCCCCAAGAGATAAAAGAACCGGGGATAGTGGTCATTAGGGCCCATGGAATACCAGACAAGGATAGGAAAAAGCTTCTTGATAGTGGAAATGAGATAGTCGACTGTACTTGTCCTGTAGTATTGAAGGGGCAACGATTAGTCAGGGAGTCCGATATCCCTGTAATAATACTAGGTTATAAAGGTCACTCTGAAGTGTATTCCCTTTGTGGATCTTCGGACTCCGATGTCCCTGTAATTTCTTCTTTATCTGACTTGGATGAAATCTTACCAGGAAGATACAGGGGTGTAGTCCAGACAACTTTTTCCAAGCCTCTTTTAGATAAGCTAATTGAAAAAGGAAGGGGAAAAGGGATAGAAATAGAGTTGGTCAACACTATTTGCAGAGCCTCTATCGTTAGAAGAGAATGCGTAGAGGAGCTGGCTGAAGGCGTTGAAGCTGTGGTTGTGGTAGGGGCGCAACACTCTGCAAATGCCAAGGAATTAGTACAAACGGCAATAAGAAAGGGGTGTCCTGCGTTTTTGGTTGAGAACGAGAATTCTATACCCGACGAAGTGTTCGCATATAATATAATAGGATTGACGGCAGGTGCCAGCACACCTGAGAGTCAGTATTTAAAGGTAAAGGAAAGACTGGAGATTAGATAAAATGGATAACAATAAAATTCAAGTACCGATTCCATCTGTAAAACGTTTCCCGTCATATCTGAGAATTCTCAGACAAAGACAAGCTGAAGGAATGGAGTATATCAGCGCAACTGTATTGGCTGATGAACTTAACCTAAAACCCATTCAGGTGAGAAAAGACATCTCCTGTACCGGCATCGAGGGAAAACCGAAGGTTGGATTTGTTGTTGATGAATTGATAGACAGCATCACCCATGCTCTTGGTTGGGACAACTCTGCAGAAGCTTTGATTGTCGGTGTAGGAAACTTGGGAAAAGCCATCAGCATGTATGAAGGCTTTGCCGCCTACGGATTAAGAATTGTAGGAGCTTTCGATAACGACGAATCAAAGATCGGTACTATGGTGGGAGATCTAGTAGTACAAGGCATGGATAAATTAAAAGTTTTCATTGAGACAAATAAAATATCTATTGCCGTCATTACTGTTCCTGCATCTAAGGCTCAGGAAGTTGCAGACCTCTTGATCAGTTATGGAATCAAGGGGATATGGAACTTCGCTCCAAAAGATTTGAAAATTCCATCAGATGTAGTCATGCAACGAACAGATCTGGCAACTTCTTTTGCAGTCTTGTCTGTAAAAATGAGAAAGAAGTTCTATTCCCAAGGAACAGACCTGGAACTAGAGGATGATATTTAATGTTCTCTCTTTATCTTACAGGCGACAAAGAAATAGATGATAAGGCTGTGTTTGAGTATCTTTCCCTTCTCTTGGAGAGTGGGAAAGATTCTTTAGATGTCATTTCTTCTCTTTCAAACATCTCAGCTCTCTTGAAGTGGTATGTCCCTGAAATCAATTGGCTGGGATTCTACATTGCCCGTGGCGAAGAATTGGTGTTGGGTCCTTTTCAAGGGGAACCCGCCTGTTCTTTGATCCCCTTTTCAAAGGGCGTATGTGGAAAATGTGCAAGAGAATGTAAAACGGTGGTGGTAAAAGATGTAGAATCTTTTCCTGGGCACATCGCCTGCTCTTCCTCTTCTAAAAGTGAAATCGTTGTTCCTCTAATAAAAGACGGACGACTCTTTGGTGTCCTTGATGTAGATAGCCCTGTTAAAGGGAGATTTGGAGAGGAAGAAAGAGTATTTTTTGAGAAAGCAGCCACACTCATATCATCTTCATTCGTAGCTGAATACTTGAAAGAATTGGGTAAAAGGGAGTAACATCTAATAAAGCGTTTGAAGGAGACGAGTAACACTTTGTCGCCGCCGAAGAGAAAGATGTCCTCCGAAAGGTGGGTGTGAGACATCTGGGGCAGAAGTGCGAAAACCACTCCCTAGCCGCATTCCTCAAAGGGGAACCGAGTATGGAATGCCGTAGGCAGGCGTCAACTGCATTTCGAGCGTCCCCTCTTGTAGGGGGAAGCAAGGTGGAACCGCGGAGCCTTTGCAGCTTCGTCCTTGCACATATAGTGTAAGGGTGAGTCTGCAAAGGCTTTATTCATTATAAGGAGAAAGATATGGCTAAGGAAATTGAACTCAGCACTCTTAGGCACTCAACTGCCCACGTCATGGCTGAAGCTGTTCTCGAAATGTTTCCTGATGCACAGATTGCAATCGGGCCGGCTATTGAGAATGGATTTTACTATGACTTTGATCTTCCACGTCCTCTGACGGATGCAGATCTTGAGACTATCACTAAGAACATGAGGAAGATTATCAATAGCGGTAAGGAATTTGTCAGAAAAGAAGTGACAAGAGAAGAAGCTAGAGAAATCTTCAAAGATCAGAAGTATAAGCTTGAGCTTTTGGATGCAATTCCAGAGGGTGAGACGGTAACAACATATACCCAGGGTAGTTTTACAGATCTTTGCAGAGGCCCCCATGTAGATTCTACAAAGGATTTATGTGCAGATGGCTTTAAGCTGCTTTCCATTGCAGGTGCATATTGGAGAGGAAATGAAAAGAACAAGATGCTTACCAGAATCTATGCAACGGCATGGGCAAGCAAAGAAGATCTCAGGGCATATATGGATCATCTGGCCGATATCGAAAAGAGAGACCACAGAAAGCTTGGTAAAGAACTTGATTTGTTCTCACTCCATGAAGAAGCTGGCCCCGGCCTTGTCTACTGGCACCCAAGGGGAGCAAGAATTAGACAGACAATCGAGCAGTTTTGGAGAGAAGAACACTACAAGAATGGCTATGAGATGGTTTATACACCACATGTAGGAAAGAGTTGGCTTTGGGAGACATCAGGACATTTGGGCTTCTATAAGGATTCTATGTATCCTCCTATGAAGATGGATAACACAGACTACTATGTAAAGCCGATGAACTGTCCTTTCCACATCATGATCTATCAGAACTCAAAGAAGTCTTACAGGGATCTTCCTTGCAGATGGGCTGAACTTGGTACTGTATATAGATATGAAAAGGCTGGATCTCTCCATGGCCTCATGAGAGTAAGAGGATTCACACAGGACGATGCACATCTCTTCGTAACACCCGACCAAATGGATGAGGAGATCATGGAAGTTCTCAGATTCTCTCTTCATATGCTGCATTCCTTCGGCTTTAACGATATTCATGCATATATCTCCACAAAGCCGGAAAAGAGCGTAGGAGAAGTCGAGAAGTGGGACGCTGCTACAGAGGCTTTAAAGAAGGCCGTAGAGAAAGAAGGCTTGAAGTATGATGTGGATGAAGGCGGTGGAGCTTTCTATGGTCCTAAGATCGACCTTAAGATCAAAGATGCCATCGGAAGAGAGTGGCAGCTATCTACTGTCCAGTTTGATTTCAACCTTCCTGAAAGATTCGGTATGACATTTGTTGATAAAGACGGCGTGGAAAAGAGACCTTATATGATTCATAGAGCCCTGTTGGGTTCCATTGAAAGATTCTTCGGCGTTCTTATGGAGAACTATGCAGGAGCATTCCCACCATGGCTCAGCCCTGATCAGATTGCAATCATTCCTGTAGGCGACATGGCTTATGACTACTCTAAGTCTCTTGCCGATACTCTTAAGAAAGAAGGCTTCAGAGTCGCTCTCGATCTATCCGACGACAGAATGAATGCAAAGATAAGAAAGGCTCAGAAGCAGAAGACTCCTTACATGTTGGTCATAGGTGAAAAAGAAATGGCTGATAATCTTGTTTCCATCAGATATAGAAATGGAAAGCAGGCTAATCTTGTTCCAACAGCCGATTTCATCAAAGAGGTACACTCTGCAATCGACAATAAAGAGCAGATTTGATTGTGTTTATACACAAAGAGGGGAGAGGGCTCAGCTTTCTCCCCTTTTTTTAAAATAGTGGATCCTCTTTGATACTTCACAAAATCCATTATGCAAACTATCTTTGATATAGCAGAATGCATAGGAGGAGAAGAATATATGAATCTTCCCAATAAATTGACAGTAATTAGATTGGCCATGGTGCCTGTTTTTCTTATTTCTTTTATCGTTTCACAAAAATCACCTTCTCTGGCAGTGCCTTGTATGGCGATTTGCCTTATCTGTTATCTTGTTGCAGAGGTTACGGATTTGATGGATGGAAAAATCGCAAGAAAGAGGGGTCTGGTCACTGACTTGGGAAAAGTAATGGATCCATTTGCAGACACACTTTCCCATGTGACATATTTCTTGTGTTTCCTTTCTTATGGAATAATGCCTCTTTGGGCCTTTGTAATTATCATGTGGCGTGAATATGCCATTCTCTTTGTAAGAATGCTTTTGGCAAAATATGCAGGAAAGAGCATGCCTGCCAATATCTTTGGAAAGGCTAAGACAGTGTTGTATGCGGTGACTACTATAGTATCAATGATATATATCTGTCTGATGACATTCCTGTCAGGTGCCGTAGGTGCATCTTGGAATCATGTATACTATATTGCTCTCTATGTTCTTTATGCACTCTCAGCCTTCGCATCCCTTATGAGTTTTGTCATCTATGCTAAAGATGTCATCAAGAGTAAGGCTCTTTCAGGAATGACAAGATGAGAGGAAACGGAGGATTTCCCTTTGTAGGTTTTACAGAGGAAGACAAAGAGAGGATTCAGATCATAATAAGTGATGTAGACGACACTATCACAAAAAATGGAAAACTTTATCCTGATGTACTTGAAGCTATGTGGCGTGTGAAGGCCAGTGGCAGAACCATAATTCTAGTGACAGGTGGCAGTGTAGGGTGGGCTGATGCTTATCTTAGACAATGGCCTGTAGATGCTGTAATAGCTGAAAGCGGAGCTGTAATGATCTGCCATTCGAAGGAAGAAGATGTGGCCCATATAGTAAACCCTGTGATAGATAAGGAAGAAGTGTTTTCAAAAAGAAGACTTCTTTTGGAAAAGACTGAAGGACTTCCTCTCTCGTCCGATCAATGTGCCAGAGTCTTTGATATCGCCTACGATAAGAAGAAAATGAATGAATTTGAAATTAAGGCATTGAAATCGACTTTGACGCTGTATGGTGCATCTTGGGCTGAAAGTTCTATCCATATTAATGCTTGGTTTGGAGATTACGATAAACAGAAGTCTTTGGAATTCTTCTTTCAGGGGCCGCTGGATATTAAGAAAGAAGAGTATATGGAACACTCTCTATATCTGGGTGATTCATTTAACGACCAGCCTCTATTTAAGTATATACCTACTAGTATCGGAATGCATACTGTAGCTGAGAGGCGAGATGAATTCGAGACCCTTCCTACATATGTAACAGAGGGTGGACCAGGGGATGGTTGGTGTCAAATGGCAAAGGCTCTTTTGGACTAAAAAAAGAAGAAAATAAAAATTTAAAAAATTTTAAAATTTAGTGTTGACATATTTAGGTCATATTTTGTAGAGTACTTAGGCACGCGGTTGAAATAGCGAAAGCAAAAAAAGAAACCAAGTGCGATGTTTTTTGAGAGATATCAGCGAAGGGAAGAGAAGATAGAAGCTTGTAAATATTGAGCTTACTGTCAATTCAAGAACTGAACAAAGGCAGAAACGAAAAGAAGAAGCCGAGTTCGTTTAGATGGAAG
>CAMEXG010000061.1 GCA_945947045.1 uncultured Spirochaetales bacterium
TTGATATCAAAGAAAATGAAAGATAGATGTGCTCTGATTCCCTCAAACAAAATAAACATGCGTACAGTAGGCGAAAAGAACTGAAAGAAAACGGGGGCTGACAACCCCCATTTTTATAGTTTACAAAAGAATTCGTTCTTCCCCTCATGGATCGGATATTCACATCCAGAAGGCATAACCACCAAGCCAGGCATGTCACTCTCCAGAGAGAGTGAGAACACGTCATCTTTCCACTCCCAAGAAACAGATATTTTCCCATTGACGGAATTGTACTCACCTTCGACTCTTCCTAATCTTTTATCGGGAAGAGGAGAGACAAGGACTCTCTTGAAGCCGTTTTCAAGGGGTCTTATCCCAAGAACATAACCATAGAGGAACTCTCCTACACTACCGAATGCATAGTGATTGAAGGAAACCATATTCTCTCCGTCTTTGGAAACGCTTTCTTCATTTACACTTCCATCTTCCAGTATTGCATTCCATCTTTCCCATGGAGTCGTAGCCCCCCTATCTATCTGATAAAGCCAGCCAGGGCAATCACGGGAGAAGAGAATGTCATAACAAAGCTCTCTTTCGCCGATTTCAGCTAGTAACGGGAGAATATGCTCAGTACCGAAGAAACCTGTAGTAAGGCCATTCTTTCTTACATTCTCGACAAATTTCTTCTCCACTTTTTCTCTCTCTTCGCCCTCAAGATCCAAGAACTTTAGTGCCATTATGTATGCACTCTGATAATCGGAGGCTACTGTACCATCGGGCGTTATCCACATTCGTCTCCAAGCGTCCCTGGTCTTTTTGTATTGACCGTTATAACGGATATAATCTTCTTCATAACCAAAACGGGAAGATAGTTCTGTTATTACTCTAAGGTCATTTACGATAAAAGAGTTTGAAACAGGACCGTTATTCATAGCCGCCCATGCCATAGAGCCATTAAGTGACAACCAGTCTCCAAGAGACGGAGAAATCCATAGGTCATCCTTCATTTTCTTTATCTCACATTCCACGAAAGTCTTCAGGGAAGGATAAATCTCTTTAAGTATCTCTTCGTCTCCAAATACACTTTCCATCATCTTCGGAATGATAGATATGGCATTTCCCCAGCCAAGCATAGACAGGAAGCCCACTCCTGCCTTTCCTTGAGCCGGGACAGTGGAGCCGATATATCCCTCGGAGTTATCTAACTGGCCAAGAATCAAGTCTTTGAGCCAGTTTCTCCAAAAATCATCAGTATTGAAGTTATAGGCACCAGTGAGGGCGAATACATGGCCGTCTCCTGTATACCCCATTCTCTCATCTCGCTGAGGGCAGTCTGTAGGAACTTCTACATAGTTGGACTTTTGTCCCCAGATAATATTCTCATAGAGCTTATTAATGTCCTCGTTGCCACACTTAAAATAACCAGTCCTCTCCATAGAAGTATAGAGTGCACGAGATTTTATTAAGCCTTCTCTGTACTCCACCCCGCTTATTTCAAGGTATCTGAATCCCATATAAGTAAAAGGAGGAGTATACTCACCATAGTCTCTACCTTTTTTATAAACTATGGTGCTCTTGGCCTTTCTTAAGTTTCCTCTATAGAGATTCCCGTTTTTATCCAGTATCTCAGCACTTCTTATTGTAATAGTCTCCCCTTCTTTCAAAAGAGATGTATCTATTACAGGAACTCCTGCATGGTTCTGACCGAAGTCTATAAGAGTAACGCCATCTTTTTCCCAGACTTTCTGGGGCATAAGTGTCTCATGATACTCCACAGAGCATAGTGTAGGCTCCAACATTACTCCATCTTTAATAGAATAAGGAATACACTTTCCAATGAGCTTTATATCTCTTTCTCCGTCAAAGACTTCTCCATCATAGAAGCCTGCATAATCCCAAGGTGATGATAGTTCTTCCGTTGACTCAGAAGAGAAGATCTCTTCCTTTGATCCATCTTCGTATTCGAGGGTCAGAATAAATGATACAGCTTCCTTTTCTCCATAGATCTGAGTCTTATTGTCGAAAGTGTATCTGCCACAGTACCATCCACCGTTGAGGGTGATGATTAATTCGTTCTCGCCATCCTTTATTAGGGACTTTACATTATTCTCTTCATATAAAAGTCTATATGGATAATAAGTATATCCAGGAGCAAATACCTGCTTTCCAACCTTCTCTCTATTTATTCTCGCTTCATAAATACCAAGAGCTGTGGAGTACAGTATAGCGTTCTTTATCTTTTTCTGAATTGTGAAGCGCTCTCTGAGTAAAATTACTCTACCCTCTCTAAAATCGGAGTTTACTGTGACAAAGTGTTTCTTTAGCTTATTCATACTCGCTCCTTAAGCCACTTTCCGCTTATTTCAAGAGACGCGACAGGATCATTATTAATCCAGTTTTTATGTGTCTCCAACACAATCTCCTCTACTCGATTTACCTTTGCTATGTCCAAAAGTTCCTCGAGGGGCATATTGCCCGTTCCAAGCTCAACGCTATCACACTCTACAATGGGAGTAATCTGATCTTTCTTACTTCTCCAGCCCCTATCTGCAATATGCCAGAGCTTCATTCTTTCTCCCATTTTCTTCATCCATTCTTTCGGGTCTGCTCCTGCTTCTCCCAGCCAATATGTATCTAGTTCGAAAGATAAGTTTTCTTTGTCTGTTTCAAGGAGAAGGACATCGAGTGCTCTTCTTCTCTTCTCGTCAAGAGTCAACTCTATATTGTGGTTATGATAAAAGAGTTCCATTCCACTCTTTCTTAAGTTCTCACCACATTTATTGAGCCTCGTAGCCAAAGAAGAGACGGATGAAGAAGAAGTATAATCGTAGCGGTACATACCTGTAATGACGATGCGCTTTGTTCCAAACTTAGTTGCTTCTTCAACAATGCCATCCATATTCCTTTCCAAGGAGCCTAGATCACTATGGAGGGAAGTAACGCTTAAACCACTTTTCTCTATAAGGCCCTTCCAGTCTCTTTTACCAGATGAGCCCACCCCCATACCTGCAGCTTTTGTCAGCACTCTCACCATAAAAGAAGAGGGATGTACCATAAAAGAGTTAATCTCAATAGAATCGAAGCCGGCAGCTTTGACTCTATTAAGAGCTTCAAGTGCCTTCTCGTCGCTCTTGGAAGCTTTAGATAGCATCAATAACTGGACACTTTTCTTAATCATAATCAAACCTTATCTTCTGGCGCAAAGGAGCCTAAGTAATAGAGACTTTCCTTTGGGTGTCTCTCCATATTGCTTCTGTCCACAGCAATGAGACCAAAAGTCATTGAGAAACCTTTCTGCCACTCAAAGTTGTCTAGTAGAGACCAATGGAAGTAACCTTTGACTTCTACGCCTTCGTCTTTAGCATCTCTCAGGCCTTCAAGAGCTTTTCCTATAAAGACTCTTCGTTTTTCATCGTCATCCGTCGCTATTCCGTTTTCTGTTACTATAAGAGTTTTCTTTATCCCCTTTTCTTCGAGTTCTTTATTTACTCTTCTCAGAACATTTCCCAGTGCATAGGGATAGTTCTCATATCCCATCTGAGTCAGTTCAGATCCTTCTGGAGGATTCTCCAGTCCATCTTTTCCATAGATGGAGCGTGCATAGTTTTGTATTCCCAGGAAATCATCGTCTTTAATGGCATCTAAGTATATAGAGAACTCTTTTCTCCACTCTTCGTTTGCATTATCTTCACCTTCCTCAAGGCTCTGAATATCGTGGAGGGAAAGAGAGAGGCCGACTTTAATCTCTGGCCTTATTCTTTTGATTGCTTCTCTTGCAGCAATATGGGAAGAGATGACAACATCTTCCTCCTCTTCACTTCTTCCAGAGACAAAAGTCTTTGGATCAGGAGTACCGAATAGTGTTACATACTCTCCAGCCTTTGCCCTCATATTCTCCATCATAGAATTGAAGTTCATACCGACTTGGACATTTCCTTCCAAGTTGGATGCTTTCTTTTCCATCATTTTACGGTACCTAAGGGCAATAGAGTTGACCTGTACCCCCATGTTTGCTTCGTTTAGAGTAACTACATATGGAATAAGATCTCCTAGTTTTTCTATTACATATGATACATAACGCTGAAAGTAGAAAGGTGTATTCTCGCTTCTCCATCCTCCCTTTTTTATAAGCCATGAAGGGGAAGTAAAGTGCATAAGAGTTACAACTGGAGTAATACCTTTTTTATGCATATAGGAAAGAACATCTCTATAGTGCTCCACCTCTTTTTCATCAAAGACACCTTCTTCCGGCTCTATTCTCGCCCACTCGATTGAGAAACGATATGCATTTAGCCCTGCATTCTTCAGCATGTCGATATCTTCTTTATACCTATTATAATGATCTACAGCGAGTCCACTTTTTTCAAAGAACTCTGTATATTTCATATTCTCCATAAGCCAGTAGTCGCTATGGATATTGTTCCCTTCTGTCTGATGCGCTGCAGTTGCTGCGCCAAGTAAAAATCCTTCTTCAAATTTTTTCATTGTTTTTCTTAATCCTTCTTAATGCCTTATCCAGATTCAATGCGACCTCTGATTCACTATCTATTCCACCCTGAGCCAGTATCTTGGATAGGGGCTGACGTAAAGCCATCTGCTGCATTTCCGGTGAAACCTTCACACCTTTTCCCATGCCTCCAGCCATAGAGTTCTGTAGATTATTCATCAAAGAGGAAACTAGCTTCTTTCCTTCTTCTGTTCTGTTGATTTCACCAAGGGTGGAGCTAAGGGAGAGATAATCATCATCTTCGTCCTTTCTATCAAACCAGTTTACGACTTTCTTTCCTGGAATGAAGTATGATGGATCCGGGGTATCGACTTTATCAATTGTAATCTCATCTCTTTCTCCATTTGATGATATGGCCAATATTTTATGAGAAGAAGATATAGGAGCTTTGAAGACAAAGACATGTGAGCCTTTCTTTTTTTCAAGTAAGGATCCATCAATATAAAGGCTTACTTCATCACAGTTGGAATAGACCTTGACCTCTGTTTCACTTTCAACTCTGTTTTTATATCTACGTCCACTTATATAAACAAACTTTTCTTCTTTCCAGTAGGAAGCATAGAGCCAATAAGCATCTTTCTTAGTCTTTCTATCGAAAGATACAAGGCCTTTATGATTCTTTCCTGGGTCTCCGGCTTCGTTTCTACCGCTGGCTGCGAAATCGAACATATTCCAGACAAAGGTTCCCCAAAGCCAAGGTCGAGAAGCGATGACAGCTGCCATATGCTCATGGTATAGAGCTTGGTACCCCTCGCTGAAGTCACCTCTTTCAGGAAGTGGACTCTGGATATTAAATGAAGCGTCCGCTCCATACTCAGTTATTGCGACTCTATACTCCGGATGCTCTTTATGTAGTTTATCCAAGAACTTTTCATTGTCGTCCAAATCACCTACATACCAACCATAGTAGATATTATATCCGATGATATCTGGAATGGAGAGAAGAGGAGATGAAGTCTCCAAGAGGAAAAGATTAGCCATAGCTGTGTATCTTGTAGGGTCTACTGAATGACATAGATGGTTCAGCTTCTTATGGTTTTCAATAAGCTTGTCATTCACACCCATGAGAGTAATCTCATTGGAGAGAGCCCAACAGAAAATAGAGGCATGATGGAGGTTTTGATACAATAACTCTGTCATCTGGGAGATGGTATTCTCTTCACCATTCTCCATAAAGACTGTGATAAATGGTATCTCAGCCCAAACAAGTATCCCCTTTTCGTCACAGAGATCATAGAAATATTGGTTATGTTGATAGTGTGCAAGTCTGATGGAGTTGGCACCTTCTTCCAGGATTATCTCCATATCTTCCATCATATCTCTTCTATCTATTGCATTACCCTTGCCTTCTCTGTCCTGATGTCTGCTGACACCTCTCAATGGATAGCTTCTGCCGTTTAGATAGAAGCCTTTATCTGGGAATATCTCAATAGTCCTGAAGCCTACTTTCAGTGATATCTGGTCCTTTATTTCCCCCTTTGACAAGAGAGAGAATGTAAGCGGATATAGGTATGGATCTCTCAAGCCATCCCATAGATGTACACAATCTATTATGACGTCTCCCTCCAAAACTCCGTCCAGAACAGGAAAACGATACTCTTCTCCATCTATTTCCAGAACACACTCATCTCCATTACATTTTGAAGAGAACGATAGATGTCCCCTTTCCTCTTCGACTTTTGTCAAAACTTTGACACCTGGACCTCCATCAGAGAGAAGAGGGAAATGAACATCATCGGTTTCAATTAGATATACATCCCTATATATACCTCCATAGAAAGTGAAGTCAGCTCTCTCTGGATAGACATAATCATTAGGAATGTTATCGACTCTTACTTCTAAAACATTCTCGTCTTTTACAAGAGATGTAACTTCATAGCGGAATGTAGAGTATCCACCATTGTGTGTTCCCAGCTCTTTTCCATTGAATATGACACTCGACGAGCTATTAACTCCCTCAAACTCTATAAAGAGCCTTCTACCACTTCCCAAGGAATATGAAAACTCTTTTTCATATGTAAACTCCCCCCTACAGTATTGAGTACCGGTAGCGCCGTCATCTCTATTCCATGTATGGGGAAGAGAAATACATTCCCTCTCCCCTTTTTTTATAAACACCCATCCATCATTGAAGAGTATTCTTTTTCTCATGCCTCAGTTCCCCTTTTTTGATGCGATACGACTCTGAACTTCTACCATACCTTCCTTTGAAATAGGAGAGTATTTCATTGCAACAAGAGTACATGCCCACCCCAGGAGAGGAAGACCATAATAGATAGCCATTGTGAACCAGAAGATTCCCTTTGTGTATGCGTCCCCAGGCTGTGGCATTGTCGTAGTATAACCAAGAATAGCAACAGATGATGTTGCAATTAGAGCTCCGAAAGATGAAATGAGCTTGTCGATGAAAGCATATGTTCCTGTTACAGTTGCAGGCAAGAGATTGCCACTTCTGTCATATTCATAGTCGATGACATCCGCCATCATTGCGTTGTTTGCAGTGGTAACGCACATTTTGCAGCCGTTGAGAGCAAAGTTCAGAATAACAAAGATGATCATAAACGGCATCTTCTGTAATATAACGTGAGGGTTGCCGCTGAAGATCAGGAAGAATACAACAGACAGAAGAGCCACTGCCATACAAGCGCGGGTCCAAATTACAGTACTCTCTTTGTTTCCATGTTTTCCTGCATGTTTACCACCAATGATGGCAAAGACTATGGAAGGAAGCATGCTGATGACTGAAAGCATGGTAGATATCTGCATGTTTCCAAGAATTATTCCATACAACAGTGTCGTAATAATAGACTGGGAAATGGTCTGCTGGGCAATCTTGTCACTGGCACCGGCGATAATAAATGTCTGAAGAGCCTTGTTTGACTTGAAAAGAGAGATCATGTCTTTGACCTTTATGCTCTCTTTCTTTACAGGTGCTCCCATATAATCCATCTTGTCGTAAGGAGTTATTCCAATACATGTGATTATGAGACCTACAAAGGAAACTGCCACACAAAGCTTACAAGTATCAGCAAGCATAGGAACATTAAATTCCCCGTACTTTGGAAGAATGAACATCATAACTGCCATTGACAATAGCATTGGGACAAAGTAGTTGAAGACCGTGCTCCAGATTCCTACCATCGGTCTCTGCTTAGGATCATTTGTAAGAGCGTGAGGAATTGTCTGGTTTGTTATGTTTACCATTGTATATCCGATGATATAAACACAGTAAGTGACAATAAAGAAGATTACTCCATGACCCTTACCACTGGCCCAGACATACATCATAAAAACAGCCAAGGTTTCAACAAGCCAACCGATCGTAACCCAAATTCTGATCTTTCCAAACCTGGTCTTTGTCTTATCAATTAAAAAAGCAACCAGCGGATCAGTAACGCCGTCAAGAATTCTTGTTGCTGTCAGAATTACACCGACTATTGCAGTTGCAATACCATAACCTACATTGGCGACATAACTTGCATAACCCATAAGGATGTAGAATGTCATTCCCATTAGTCCGCTGGATGAAGCCGAGAATGCTATTCTCCAACCTTTTGCACGTCTGTAAGTTACTCCACCTGAAGAAGTGGAAACATTTGAATCTCCCTTTTTCATATTATTCTCCTTTTTGCAGAGTCTCCTCTGTTGTTATGAGAATAAAAATGTTGAAGAATAAATAATAGAAAAATATAATCACTTATAGAAATATATGCTCAATTATTCTGACAATGACTTTTCTTTACTTCTAAGAAACATAACAGGTTGTATTTTCACCTCTTACAGTGGTGATGACTCTTTGTTGGAAGAGTATGAAAAAACAAACTGTTTTAATAAGGATCTTCAACCCCTTTTCACTAAGTCAGAGCTTTTCTCTCTTATATCGAACATAAAGCCGAACACATATTATCGCGTCATCGATTCTCTTGGAATCGGAATGATTCTATTCCGTTTCAAGGATTCAACTTGGATCTCTTACCCCTTTGTAAGGAAAGAGTGGGACAGAGAGAAAATGGAACGGATTCTTGCCTCATCTTCCTTTACTGCTTCTTTTCTCCCATCTTTAGAGCTCTACTACACTTCTCTTCCACTTCTTTCCTCTACCCGCATGATGCATCTTATTTCATCAATTATCCGATCCTTTGCTCCAAATGAGAATGAATTTGACTTTGCAAGAATAGAAAGAAGTATAAAAGAAGATAGAAACGAAGAAGGCATAAAAGAATATAGCGTAGACTACTCATCTGTATACAGGCGTTACGATATAGAGAATAGATTTATTAGAATGGTAAAGGAGGGAAATGTAGAAGAATTACGAACAGGTATTTCAGAAATGATCTACTTTTCAAGTAACAGCGACCCTTCCCTTTTCTTGGAATTCTATGCGAAAAATGCATCATCCGGCATGTCGGTACTTAGAACACTTACAAGAAAGGCTGCGGAAGAAGCCGGGGTAAATGTAGTTACAATCGATAGGATCACCCAAAGAGCAGTACAGAAGATAAATGCAGAGACAAATGCTGATAGAATAATAAAAATAACACTGGAAATGGTAATAAAATTGGCAGAAGAAGCAAGGAAGGCAAGGTCTTTGTTTTCTAACCTTTCCCCAGCCATATCAAGGTGCATTGATTATATACGCCTCCATTATCCGGAAGAAATACACCTATCTAAACTAATGGACATCGCCACAATGTCTAAAGCAAGTTTAACTAGAAGATTTCTTAAAGAGACTGGATACACCATCTCCTCTTTTATTCGCGACACTAGATGTTATCATGCAAAGAGGCTCCTGGAAAACTCGGAGCTTTCGATTAAGGAAATATCCAGCTATGTGGGATATGAAGACTACAACTATTTTACGAAAGTATTTCGTAGTGTAACAAAACACACACCTCGAGAGTATAGAAAACAGCATTCAAAGAGACTCTGATTACACTTCAGAGTCATAAGAGAGCTCATAGATGTAGAAGTCTACATACATCTTTATTCTCTCAAGTTCCGCCTTAGTCTTTAAGTATTCTTCCTCAATTCTTTTTCTGTCGTAGTTTATATATTCGTATTCAGCACGGTATGGATTATTCTTTCTTTCCCTTTCCTGATGGGTTTTCATGGCATAGAGACGCTTTTCTTTTTCTCTTAGTTCATCGACATATAAAAGAGCATCGATTATTGTCATATCACCACATTCAGCGACCTTAGTGTTGACTAAATATGAGACAGCCTCCTTTGTAAGATTTCTTATTCTTTTGTTTATTATTTCTATTTTTTCTTGATATTCATCATAGTCATACTCTGGTCTGACCGTCTCCTTGTCTTCTCTATCAAAGGCGGAAAAGAGAGATAGGGTTTTCTCTCTTTCAATGAGCCTATCTCTGTCTTCTTTGAGGCCTTCAATTATTCTTCCTATTTCAAATAATGTTCTTATAAACATTCATTCTCCAAAACTATCCCGTCTTTAGTATGAATACGTCTTGCTCTTCTATTCAGCCAGTGGTTACCATGGTTCTCCTTCCACTCTCTTTCAGTGCCAGGAAAGAAATAGTCGTCTATGTAGAATCTTCCACCTTTGAAATTCAAGACAGCATCCTTTGTTTCAAGAACTGATGTGTTAAGTTCTGTTCCATAAAGAAATAGTCTATCAGCTTCCAAAAGTGTACCGTCATAGATTACTTTATCGAGAGAGCAATAAGAAAAAGCCCAGTCTTCAATTCTCTTTAGTGATGAAGGTATATGGATCTCTTTTAGTGATTTACAGCCAAGAAAGGCACTGAGCCCTATTACTTCCAGCCTATTCGAGAGCTTAATAGACTTAAGGTTAGAGCAATGCTCAAAGGCTTTCGGGCCTATTACAACGACACTGTCCCCCATTGAAACGCTTTCGATCCTTTTATCTCTCGAGAAAGGAGCCTTTACTCTTTTCTCCCATAATCTTCTGTCTTCCATTTCAAATTCAGTTCCATAGGCTATCTCTTCTCCTCTGATCATTCTTATCCCTTCAGGAATCACAACATTCTTTATGTCTCCGTTGTATGATGACAAGATATTCATTGTCCCCTCCTATCATTAGATAGAACGGATAGAGGAGAAAAACAAAAC
>CAMEXG010000062.1 GCA_945947045.1 uncultured Spirochaetales bacterium
AACCAGAAGCGTCTGAAGCAGACTGTCTTCAGGCTTCCTGATGGCGGTAATAAGGATGCCGTATGACCTCCGGATTACACGCCAAAAGATTTAGATCCTAAAAAAAGCAGGGTTAGTTCTTTTTCAAAGCCTCAAGAGTTTCTTCTACAGACTTATTGACAATTAGTTCTTCTGGAAAACCCAGTTGGTCTATGAGGGAGTGGGCATATCGGTGATTACCGATGTTATATTCAATATGAGCATCACTTCCGATAATAACCTTAGTTCCATACTTCACTGCAGATTCCAGCATACGAATGGAATTCTCCCTGGAGTTTTTGCGATATCCTGAAGGTTTTACAGAATTTTCATTCAGCTCCAAAAGAACCTTGTGTTCAAAAGCAGCCTTGGCCAAAGTATCCATATCAACATCATATGTTCCGTCGTCAGGATGACCAATAATGTTGACATGAGGATTATCCATCGCCTTTATATATGCCCAAGTATTTTCTTTTCTTGTACCTGGTTTTATGCATACATCATGAAGACTCGCAATACCATACCGGAGGTTCTTCGCCCACATATCTGTAACATCCACATTGCCTTCATAGTCGATGATATTGAATTCAATGCCGAATAATGTGCGGACACCAAACAAATAATCCGGGACTCGATTCCCTGCAATAAAATAGAAGCGATTGGCGGCTCCTTCCATTGCAGGACCATGGTCAGAAACTCCATAGAGACCAAGACCTTTCTCAGAAGCAGATTTCGCCATCTCATAGAGCGTGTTGAAAGCATGACCACTTGCATAGGTGTGTGTATGAAGATCGACAATATCTAACATGCTTAATCCTTTGAAGAAATACTCTTTCTTATTTTTGTAGAGACCAATTCGATTATAAGAACCAAAATTACAATACCCCAGAGAAGGGCACCCACATCGTTCCACTTTCTATACTCAATACCTACAATAAGGGCGGCACCAATACCACCAGCACCTACAAGACCAAGGATAGAGGCATTCTTAACATTTATATCCAAACGGTAAAGAATATTTGAGAGCATGGCGGCACTAAGCTGAGGAAGAATACCAAGACGAATCTTTGTGAATGCATTGCAGCCAGAAGCGTCAAGTGCTTCGACAACTCCATTATCCAAGTCCTCTATCGCCTCCATTGTCATCTTGGTAATCATACCGGTAGAACCAATACTCATGGTCAAAACACCGGCAAAAGGACCGCTTCCAACTGTTTTTACAAACATAATTGCAATCATGATTGTAGGAAAAGAACGGACTACAGTAACCAATGTAATAAAGATGACATTGACCCATCTAGGAGCAGTACGATGGCTACAAAGAAATGCCAAAGGTATAGATAGGACTGCACCGATTATTGTCCCCAGGAAACCAATGGCGAAAGTCTCCAACACCATATAAAGAAGCCCATTCTTCGATAAATCTATTATTGTTTCCCAGGAAGGTGTAATCAGACCATAAAGTGCACCTTTGATCAATCGAACTCCAAGCTCTGTGATTTCATTGAACTGCAGAGTGATTTTCCCGAGGAATATCATGATAAGAATGAAAACAGCCATAACGGCAAATTTCACCCATACAGAAGGATACTCTTTTAGTTTATTATCAATTCGATCATTACTCATACGTCAGACAGTTTCCTTCTTCCATAGCGAGCCAGGAACTCTAAAGCGACGACAGTCAAAGTCATGACAAGAACGACAAGACCGAGGTTTGAATACTTTCTCAGAGAAAGCTGACTATCAAGGACAATACCTATACCACCTGCTCCAACATAACCAAGGATGGAAGCACTCTTGACGTTAGTCTCCAACGTAAGAAGGACTGTGGAGAAAAAATACCCCTTCACCTGAGGCCAGATCGACGTCCAAATGCATTTTATACGGGAAGCACCGGTAGACTGAATTGCTTCATATGCCCCCATATCCACTGTTTCGATGTACTCATACATCATTTTGGTACAGATAGTGAAAGTAAAAACAGAGATTGCCAAAGTACCGGTAAATGTGCCCATACCAAATAAAAGCTGGAAAAAGCATGCAAATACCATAATCGGCAGGGTTCTGAAAAGAGTAATTACAATTCTACTACTTACAGTAATGACTTTCGAAATCTTAAAATTGGCAGATAGGAAGAATGATACAGGGAGGGCGACGACACAACCGATTACTGAGCCAAGAATAGACATGATGATGGTATCAAGCATCGCCTTCTTCATCATAGGCCAATAGGACCAGTTGCAGGGGAACATCTTTTTTAGCATATCAAAGAAAAAATGCCCACGCTTGATAAGCTGAGAGAAGTTGAAACCCACTATTTTACCACATCCTATGACCATCAGTATCAGAATGATGATAATATAAGGAGACTTGCTGACCTTCTCCTTTACAATCTTCCCGTTAGAGAGCTTATATGTTCTTGGAACAAAGACATGAATTAAATCATCGAACATCACTTCTTCTCCTTCATAAACTCGTCGTCAGTCAGTTTCCTGCCATAGATAGTCTGAAGAGTATCTTCTGTGATGGCCGAGGATGGCCCGTCATATACAATCTTTCCTGCTTTTATTCCAATGATCCTGTCTGCATATTGAAGGGCTAAGTCAACATGATGAATATTGATCAAGACAGTAATACCCATTTCCTTGTTGATTCTCTTGAAGTCATCCATTACCGTTTCCGCCATAACAGGATCCAAGGCAGCTACAGGTTCATCAGCTAAGATTATTTCAGGATCCTGGGCCAAGGTTCTGGCAAGAGCGACTCTCTGTTGCTGACCTCCCGAAAGCTGATCTGCACGGATATAAGCCTTATCCAGGATGCCAACCTTATCCAAAGCTTCCAAAGCTTTGACTTTGTCAGTTTTTTTGTATAACCCTAAGAATATACGCAGGAAGGACATGTCTGCCGCCCGAGCTGTCAATACATTGTTAATAACGGAAACCTTTGTAACAAGATTAAAAGACTGGAAGACCATTCCAATCTTTCGCCTAAACTTTCGGAGAGATTTCCCTTTAAGAGTAGATACATCAACACCATCGACAGTCAGACTCCCATCTGTGATATCGATCATCTTATTGATGGTTCTGATCAGTGTTGATTTACCTGCCCCAGAAAGACCAATAATGGCTACAAATTCGCCATTCTGTATTTCCAAACTGACATCATCAAGACCTTTTGTCCCATTTCCATATACTTTGGATACATGTTCTAGTTTAATCATAAATGCTCCGATTTATAAAAGCATTCAGGGGGAAGATCCTCCCCCTGTCTGCATCTTCTAGAAGAGATTGCTGCCATCTACAACTAGTCTATTAGTTTGATGCAGCTGCAACCTGCTGGCGAGCACCTTCGAAGTACTCAGGAAGTGGTACTACGAGTCCACTCTGGTTAAGATTTCTGAAAGGAAGGTTGTCTGCTGGATCATCGGAATTTGCAAGATCCATGAGAGCCTTTGCAAGAGCATCACAGAAGCCTTCTGTCATCTTTTCACCTGTTCCTGCAACCCAAACTTCGTTGACAGATCTTTCTGTAAGGGCAATGGCCTTAAGAATATCCTGTGGTTCCTTTCCCTCTGCAGCAAGTTCTGGGTAAAGCTTTTCAAACGCATCGAAAGTAGCCTGTTCTCCATAGACTTTGTCCTGATAGTTCGCAGCAATATCACACTGACCAAGAAGAAGTGCTTCGATAATTGCAGAACCACCGTTACCTACAGATGCATTCTTAAGCATTTCTACAGACTTCTTGGATTCGCCTACACCAGTACCATACATTTCATCAAGCCAAAGAGAAGGAAGGATGAAAGATGTAGCTGAAGTTGTCTTACCAAGAGACCACTTTGCATTCTGAAGATCATCCCATGTAAGGTTGCCACTTTCTGCCTTGGAAAGAAGTTCTCTTCCCTTTTCTGTAAGAATATTTACCCAAAGGACAGATCTGGAACCAGGTGACATAAAGTTCTCATCCTTATGGACGTTACCAGTGTTCCAATCTGCGATATCTCTTGTATCCTTTTCATATCCGATTCTGGATACCTGAGCGAGAGCATTGATTTCGTCTTCATACAAAACATAAGTTGTTGCACCCACTACACCAAGATCGATCGTACCGGCAGCAAGACCTTCAGCTATGATCTCCATGCTTGTTCCTACTGTAACATCGAAGCTGTTGAGAGTATAACCATACTTTGCAAGAGCTCTTGGAAGAGATCCCTTAAGAGGCTCCAGCATCTTTGTAAGAGTCTCAAGTTCATAAGTCGGTGCATAGACAAGGGTGAGGTTGTCGATGACCTTGTCATCCTTTGCTGTCTTTTCTTCAGCAGCCCCCTGAGCAAAAACAGAGAACATGCATACAGCAACGAGAAGGATAGCGAGAAGTTTTTTCATTATTATCTCCTTTGGGAATTAAACATACCCTAACGTCTTATCTTTACAGATTATTAATAAACGCGACAATAGAAATTAATTTTTTGAAAAGCTCATCCAGTAAACCTACTACACGTTTTTCACGCCTAGAAAAAAATTGTGATGAAGATATTTTTGTCTTTTCTTTCCCTTAAGAAATAATCAATGTTAAAGAATCCTATGCAATAATATGGGTGTTCTTTCAAATAGATATCCAAATCCTACTAAGGTAAATGAAAACGTAAATGCAGGCTTTGGGAGTTTCTCTACTGTCTCATTGGATTTAGTTATGGAAACCCCGGGCTATGAGGGAGTGGGAATATGGAGGGTTACTTTTTATACTGACTTTGAATGTTAGTCTTTTTAAAAGGGATGATGTACCCTATCTGTCTTCCTTTTCTAGTCTCAACCTGCAACAAGAAAGCTTCGTCTCTCAAACTATATGATTCTATCAGAATAATAAATGACTTAATGCTGGGTTTTGCAATATCATTTTAAAGAAAATGTCCTCCCCGAGAGAAGGACACATATTATGTAATACTCGTTTGATGTCAATGAGTTATCAGATTCTATATCCTATTTAGAATTTCGTTTGGCGTAAATGCCGGAACCCTACTATCTGCGAAATCTCTAGTATTCCTTGTTACTATATAATCCGCATGAACACGATAGGCAGTTGCAGACTGGACTGCATCTTCGAAGTCATTCCACTCCATTCCTAAAGCCAAATTGATGTCTGACACACCAAGATCAGTGAAAACGAATATCATCCTAAGTAGGCTAATTATATCTGCTATTTTCTTTGGATCCAGTTTCTTACGCATAATATAAACTAGATTGGTGATGGTGAGTGCAGATATATATCCTGTCACTCCCTCCGTTTCGCAAAGCTTCCAAATCATAGAGGAATCCCTTACAAATTCCTGTCTCTCCATCATAACATCCAATAGGATATTTGTATCAATCAATAGGACCATTTTTTTCAATCAACCTCTCTGTCTTTTCTTTATCTAAGTCATAATCACCCTTTAGAATGCCTATAAGAGAATCGGTAAGGTAAGAGACCATTGCTTCCTTCGGTATAAAGCGACCTATTTCCTTACCATTTTTTGTTACGATAACCTCATAACCACTCATTACAAGATTTAGATACCTTCCGAAATTATTTTGCATCTCAGTTGCGGTGGCAGTAGCAGCGATCATAGATACACCTCCATTTTAGCTAATTTAAATCTATTATAAATTAGCTAAAATATCAAAAAAATAACTCACATACTTCTAAAATAAAAGATAAATATATCTATCAAATCCTTCATGTCCAAGCGTCAGTAATTCGTGTCAGGTTAATAATAGAAGATAAATGCAGACTAAATTTGTTGATGGGTTTTTCTTTTGACAAAGGAAGAACCAATCAAATTCTTGATGATAAGTTTTTTCTCTTAACCCTCCCTACATTTAAGCTAATATCTACACCTTAAATGAAAAAGATGACTTAGAGATGATGAAAAATAGACTCATATGAAACGGAGTGATTCCTTAAACAATAATATGGTCCTTCCCGAGAGAAGGACACATATTATGTAATACTCGTTTGATGGCAATGAGTTATCAGAAACGGTATCCAGTCTTAATGCCAATATTGTTGTCTTCCAAAATATAAGAAAGGGAGAAGGAGAAACCGTTATAATCCAGACCAAAGGCAATCATACTGTTCTCTAGATATGCTGTAATAGATTTCTCCGGTGAAAAGTAATATGAGTACCGGACCTTCGGGCACGAGAGAAAATCAAACTCATAACCATCCACTTCCTTCATCCATAAAATCTGGGACACAATGCTGTCCATTACTACTTGGACACTGTGTCCTCCTCTCTTCCAATGGGCGGCTACTACTGCATCAGGAAGCTCTATCCAAGTATCTTTAAGCCTATTGAAGTTCAGATTAAAAGATGCCATATCTCCCAGTGTTATTCCCCAATATGTATAGAGGGACGGGATATTCCTTCCGTCGAGAGTAAATGAAAGCTCTTCGTTTACTTTATAACTCAAGCCGAGATTAAGCTCTATTCCCATTCCGAACCTAAAGTCTTCAGTAAATAGAGTAAGCATATTGGACTGAAGCCTGGAGAGAGTATAAGAGGAAGGAAGAATATATGTCTCCATTCTGAGGGATGGTATGCAGCTTATTCCCAACGATACCTTCTCTGAAAGTGGGAAGGCATAACCTATCTCTCCCCTTGCGTCAGCGCTGAATATACTCTTTCCTCCACCAAATAGCCTGTCACTGCCGTCAAAGCCTAGGTTTACATTCCATCCCCAGCCGAATCCGTCTTTTATCTTCTCCCCAAAGAGGGAGAGGAAAAGGTCTGTGTCTCCTCCAATCTTCCCGCTTTCTAAGAATACGCTCTCATCATCAGCCAAAGCCGAGACCACATAGGCTCTTCTTTCTTTAGTGTAAGAGGAAGAGAGAAATGTATCAGAGAGGTAATTTCTTATCTTCCATAGCTCCAAGGACTCGGAATCACTATCAAAGGAAGGGGAAGGGAAAGAATCGTCGTAGGAGGAGAAGAGAGAAACCACTTCAGGATTATCTCTCCACCACCCCATGTCTTTTTTCTCCAGTGAAAGCACCATATTCTTTGATGCCTCTTCTGTCACCACTAATGGAGAGGAAAGGAAAGAAAGCCCTTTTATATCTGAAGAAAGATCCACCATGAAACCAAATGGTGTATCCTCCTCTTCCCCCAAAAGGCGGGAAGGGGAAGAGAAAAGAGGCGAAGTCCTATCATATGTAAAGGGAACGAAGGCTGCTGAAAGAGAGAAAATAGTCAGAGCCGAAACCAATATCGATATTATCTTTTTCATTACACTTCTCCTTCTATTTTTGTCAGAACAAAGGAATACTTATCCAAGCCTGGAGATGGAGTCGGGTTAGTAAACAGCCCTATGTTGACAAATCCTCCATTGGATCCTTCTCCTGCATTATAGAACACAAGTTCTTTCTTTCCCTCTCTGTAGCGGAAAGTAAACTGTGTCTTGGTATATAGATTCATCCCCACAGCCTTGGAGTAGACCAGGCTTGTCACGCTGTCGCCGTCGATAGTAGTGCTCTGAGGCTTCCATTCCGAGGGAGTCATGCTGGTCTTGTTCCACTTCTTCGCGTTCCACTTATAAGCCCTCATAAACTCTTCGCTTTCGTCTCTATACTTGATGTTCCCTTCAATTGGAACATATGATGAGAGGGAGTCGTCTATAAGCGGCATTATCATGTATTTTGTCCCGTCATATGCCGGATCTTTGTCACTAATTGTGATATAGTAGGGGTAAGCGCTGTCTCCACTTTCTTTCACATCTACCCAGAAAGCGCTTCTGATGCCGTCGGAGGGGTAGCCCAGCCAGGCATAAGTGCCCTCATAGCTATCTGTCTTCACTCTCTCTTTATATGTAGACTCCCCTCCCCCGGGAAGGATAAAAGTGATCGTTATCTCATAGAGAGTGTTACTGACGAGTCTATCAAGCTTTAGAACCGCCTTATCCCCCTCTCTCTCTACATCCCTTACGACTGGATCCGGGATTACTCTCTTAGGGTTATCATTAATGACTTTGACTTCGACAAAGTACAACGCCTCCTCGCTTTCATTCCACTCCAGTGTAATGGAGTCTGGAGTAACAGTAGCCTCCGTCTTCATAGGAGACGTGAAAGAGACGGCGTTACTAAGGGTGTTGTCTGTTTTGTTATAGGCAAAGTATTCCCCTCTCTCCATTGAAGGAAGGATGGAGGAAGGGATTACAAACTCATTTGAAGTGAGTTTGTAACTGAAAGATCTATCCTTCCTTGATAATAGATAAATCTCTTTTTCCAAGGGGGAAGTATCCAGTTTAAAGGTGTCACCAATAAGTGTCAGATTCATAGATACGGGAGCCCTGTATTTATCTATCTCCACTTCTCTTTTCGCTACGCCCCACTCACCATTATTCTTTCCATGCTGGATAGTAAGGATATAAGACTTTGTTTCTTCCAGGCCCGAAATAGAGTAGCTGTCGCTGAAGCCTGATGACTTGAAGACAAACTCTTTCGTGGCTATATCTTCTTCGTCTTTTGAATAGAGTACCATCCTGTACCACATACCTTCTTCAAGATTAAAGTGGATTGTGGCGGAGTTTTCGCTTCTCGAGAAGCAATATGCATAAGGCGCATACTCTGGTCTATCTGAAGAACCGTCTTCCGTCGTAAAATCAAAGGACTTCGACACTTCCCCCTTCTCTCCTCCGCACTCTATTTGTAGAGAAAGAGAGTATGTGGTGTTAGGGTTAAGGCCCTTTATCTCTCGATGAAACCGTCCCAATGAGAATGAAGAGGGAAGAACGGAGAATGTCCTTGTCCCGACTCCTTCCTCGGTAAGGAGAACTGAGTAGGAATCAACGCCTGATATAGGAGCGAAAGACACCATGGCGTTCTTACTGCCTGTCTCTACATTCCACATAGGGTCTTTTGATTTTACGTCTTCAATTTCTGCAGATTTATAATCTGACGAGGGATACTCAATAGGAGTACATGATACCAGAATCAGCAGTATCATAAGGGGGATATAAATTCTTTTCATATCTCAAAGTTAATTAATAACTTGAGATACGAAAATGAAATAGATATGAGGAGTCTACAAACGAAGACACAAAGCTTCAATGTTGTGTAATTTTAATCATAGCGAGGACTGAATATAAGTCAGACGGCAAATATGGTTTTACCATATCACTTAAATCTTCCTTCCAATAAGCTTCGGCAATACTACCTGAAATCGCTCCCATGGTATCGGCATCGCCTCCAAGAGAGATGGCGTTTCTTATTGTATCTTCCGTGTCTTTTCCCTCCAGAAAACAGATGATGGACTCTGGGACGGTTCCCTGGCATGAGCCGTCGAAACTATAGGTTTCTCTTATTTCATCCAAGGGCCTAGATAAATCATATCCAAACTCTTTCTCGATATAACTCTTTATGCTTTCCTTGCCTTCGCCCATTCTTGCTAGATATATGGCCGAAGCGGTAGCTTCCGCTCCCTTCACCCCCTCGGCGTGGTTATGTGTAACGACGCTGGAGAGTCTTGCAGCCTTTCTCGTCTCTTCTATCGTCTCATAGAGCCAGCCGGAAGCGCTGACTCTCATAGCTGATCCATTTCCCCAGCTATTATAGGGCTTAGGAGACGAGGAGCGAAGCCAAGAAGAGAACATAGATCCATAGGCCCCTGTAGGATAAGGATACTTTCTTCCCCATCTCTGCATTGATGCCACCATATTCTTCTTTGTCTCCTCTTCGTCATCAATGTCCGAGTTTAACAAAGCTTCCGCCACAGCCACAGTCATAATAGTGTCGTCTGTGTAATCCATAGTGTCATCGAGGAAAACAAAGTCCTTATTTTTTATGGGCATAAACTCATATTTACTTCCAACAATATCTCCCAAAGCCGCTCCAAACATCAGTGCCTCCTATTTCATAAATAGTACGTGAATAAGAGAAGGAAAAAAACAAAAAGATTTGAAAGCCTTTTTATTTCTCCCTTAGAATAAAACCAAAGGTTAAAAATGAGAGCAATAACAAACATCAATGACAATTGGTTCTTTAAAAAGACGGAGGAGCTTCCTTCTTCTCTTCCAGAAACCTGGGAGCGAGTAGTTCTCCCCCACACATGGAACAACGCTGACGGTATGGACGGAGGAAATGACTACTATAGGGGAAAATGCACATACATCAGGGTTATTAATAAGGAAGAGCTCCCAAAAGAAGAAGAGCACTTTCTGGAAATAAACGGAGCAAACTCCTCTTGTTTTGTTTATCTCAATGGAGAGAAGATAAACGAGCACCATGGAGGATACTCTACTTTCCGTACTCTTTTGAAACTAAATGATGGTGATAACTTATTGTCAATTGTTGTAGACAACTCTCCCTCGAACTCTGTTTATCCTCAAACTGCAGACTTCACTTTCTATGGCGGCCTCTATAGAGATGTAAATATTATTTCGGTACCTGAAGTCCACTTTGACTTGGACTACTACGGGGGACCAGGGGTAATGGCTACAC
>CAMEXG010000063.1 GCA_945947045.1 uncultured Spirochaetales bacterium
GTATCGAGAGTAAGATAAAAGTTTTTATAATTTCGTCTTATCTCTTCTGTTAATTTCATGCTTAAGTCTGTTGGGCCTAGAAGCTGACGAGCGTCTACAGTTCTGTCACCAGTCTCCAATACTACATCAAAATTCTCAGCTTCAGGGAGGAGGCGCTCCATACTCTTCATAAACTGTTCTAAAGCTTTCGGTCTATCACACTCATCTGTGTCTCTTCCGGTTGTGATCAAAACCTTTTTGGCACCTATTTCATCTGCAGTCTCAAAAGCCCTCATAAGAAGGAATACCGCATTCATTCTTTTTTTCTCATTCAGGTCACAGAGACTAAAGCCCTCCATCTTCTGCACTCCGGCAATGGGATAAACGATATTCTTTATTCCATGATCGAGAATAACACTCTTCATTTCTTTTGTCTTTTCAAAAGGAAAATATAGTTCAATCGTATTGATTTTAGTATTTTCAAGAATTGAAAGAGAGTCGGAAAGGACAGATGGATCTGTTGCGCTATCTTTTACTATTGCAGACAATACAATACTTCTATTAATCATTTTCTACCGCCTTTGGTTCTTTCCATAGTTTATCTATTTCCTCTTTATCTTCTTTGGAAAGACTAAAGGAAAGTATTCTTCTATTATCGACTACCTGCTCCACTCTTCTTGCTCCGAGGACCAGGGAGAAAGAAGGAGAAAGAGAGAGTGCATAAGACGAAAGGAGGACGTGCATTGGAACATTATTCTTCTCGCATAAAGGTATTAAAGGCTTAAGAGCATCGTTCACCCTTTCAATGTTCTCCCTTTTAAACCATTTGTCACTCTTCTTTGCAGACCCATTGATTTCATCAGTTGGCTTTACTTTTCCTGTCAAAAGCCCCCGCTCCATGGATGAATAAGCTTGAAAGATTACACCCTTTTTTTCCGCATAGTTGAGAATATTCTCATTCTTCCTTTCCAAGACACTCCATCTCTCCTGAAAGAGAACTGGCGTGAAGCCATCTTCAAAATACCCAGTGAGACTATCTGGAGTATTATTGCAGCTTCCCCAAGCTCTGATCTTCCCCTCTTTCTTCAGATTCTCCATAGCCCTGACAGTATTCTCCAAAGGATCAACAGGACACTGCCAATGTGTAAGAAGGACATCTATATAATCGGTATCGAGACGCTTTAATGAATCCTCAACTTGCCTCTTAATAGCCTCCGGCTTCAGGTTTCTCCAAACCTTTACACCATCTCTTTCTTTATGAAGCATGGAGCCGTTTTCACCCCACTCCAAACCGCATTTAGTGGCGATGAACAATTTGTCTCGTCTTCCTTTTACTACTTTTCCAAGCAAAATCTCAGACAATCCATTTCCATAAGCAGGGGCGGTGTCGAAGTATGTGAAGCCCAGGTCGATTGCAGCGGAGAGAGCAGAGACAGATTCATTCTCATCATTCTTCCCCCAGCTGTCACCTCCGCCAATGGACCAGGTTCCAAATGCAACTCGTGGCAGGTTTTCAATTCTTTCCATAGAATGCCTTTACCTCTTCAATACAGCTTTCGGGTGAAGTCAGAACCACTCTATCTTTAATTCTACCAACGCTCTCTTTTGCTGAAGCCATACTTGCCTGAGCCAATACTATTACATCTGCGTCAGGATACTTCTCCGCTTCTTCCCTTAGAATTCTATCATGTTCTTTTACGTCATCCCTCTTAAGGGCATCCATTGCATCGGTGCGTAGAGAAGAACGAAGTACAGCTTTCTTCCCTATTCTATCAAGTTCCATTTTGATTCTATCCATCGTAGGACCTACTGTTGTCAAGGCAGTAGCAAGAACGAGAATGTTATCACCCTCTTCTGCCGCCTTCCTGCACATAGCGCTATCAATGGTTACCAGTGGCTTTGATATTCTGTCTGCCAATTCCAAGACATAAGGGGTAAGTGATGAACAGGTTACAACCAAAAGATCACTGTCTTCTTCCTCAGCGACTCTCATATCCTCGAGAAGCCTATTCTTATTCCATGAAGTAAACTCACCCTTTTCCAAAGTATTGGATATCAAGATTTCATCTACAATATTTGTCATCTTGATCTTTTCACCCAATGCTTCTTCCAAAAGTGAAGGAAAGGAATTGTATATGCTCTTTACAGTATGAATTAATGTAATCTTTTTCATTATTTACTCCTTAATACATTATGGGGGGCAAACGCCCCCCGGAACAGCTAAATATTTGTTATTTGCCGATAGAAGCGAGATATGTCTTCTGATAATCAAGCATATAAGCTTCTGCTTCAGCACCGAAGAGATACATTGGCTCAAGACCGTTCTTTGAGAGATAAGCCTTAAACTCAGCTGTTTCACTTGCTTTCTTGAGGCATTCTGCCCAATAAGCATATGCACTGTCGCTCATAGCCTTAGGAGCTGTTACACCTCTCCATACTGGAACTTCAACGTTGTTGTAACCAAACTCTGAGAGTGTAGGAGCATCCTTGAGAAGCTCAGAAGAGAATCTGTTGTTGCTGAGAGCGAGGACAGGCTTCATCTTTCCTGCTTCTACATACTGGGATGCAGCAGCCGGCTTAGACATACAGAGGTCTACATGTCCACCGAGGAGAGATGTGATAGCGCCAGATGTTGCGTCGTTGGCAATATAAGAAAGCTGTGATTCAGCAACACCAAGTTCTGCAATGAGCTTGTTATATGTCTCGATATCGTCGCCCTTACTTCCTGCGATGACGATCTTCTGACCATTCTTAAGAGCATCCATTACTTCCTGCCATGATGAGTACTTTGACTGCTCACCGATGAAGAGGAGCTGCTTGTCTACAGCCATGATGGCAAGAGGTCTGAAGTTCTCGACTCTGTTGTCTGTATTCTTGACCATTGGCATCAAGTCGCCGCTGTTGAATGTCAAAAGTGTGTAGTCAGCCTTTGCCTTGTTTGTTGTAGAAACCTGAAGTCTTCCAACTTCACCGCTACCGTCTGTGATGTAATCAGTGACGATGTTGGCGTTTGTGATTCCGTTAGCCTTCATAGCATCCTTAATCTGAGTTGTGAAGATGTCACTTCCTCCGCCTGGCTTACTTGTGCAGACCCAAGATACGTCTTTCTCTGGTGTGAAACCACTTGAAGCTTCTTCTGTGGTACCGTTTGCAAAAAGTGCAACTGCAACAAGTGCTGCGAGTACGATAGCTGCGAACTTTTTCATTTTCTATTCTCCTTTTTTGGTTTTTATTTTGTTTTCTTGCCTTTTAGTATCCCGGTCTTCTTCAGTATTGCGCGGATTACTGGAGTAAGGATCAGAACACAGAAGACAATTGTCAGGACTGTTGAGATGGCAGAGTTGAAAAATACCTTTGATGTGCTTCCACCTGAGATGACGAAGGCCTTTCTCATGTTATCTTCCAAAAGCGGTGCCAATACGAATGACAGTAACATCGGTGCCGTCGAGTATCCGCTCTTCTCGAAAAGATAGCCGCAGACACCACTTATCAGCATAATTATTACGCCATAGAATGAGTATGTATCAGAGTAAGAACCTACAATACATACGACTGTAATGATAGGAATCAAGACTTTCACAGGTACTGCAAGTATCTTCAGAAGCATCGGAATGACACCCAGGGCGATCATCAACGCGAAGATGTTTGCAATAAAGAGGGAAGCAATGAGACCCCAAGCGAAATCAGGTTCGTTCTGGAACAAGAGTGGACCAGGGTTGAGACCCCACATCATAAGTCCACCAAGAAGAACGGCACCAGTTCCACTACCAGGAATACCAAGAGCCAAAAGTGGAGCGAATGCACCTGCTGCAGCTGCGTTGTTTGCCGCCTCACATGCTGCGATTCCTTGCATAGCACCTGTTCCAAGTGGTTCCTCGTTCTTGAATGCTCTCTGTACGGCATAACCAAGGAATGCACCTGTTGTTGCTCCAGCTCCAGGAAGAACACCAACAAAAGTTCCGAGAATACCAGATCTGATGGCAGGAGGGAGGATTCTCTTTACATCATGTAGGCTCAATAAGCTGCCGCGTATTGTAAGACGCTCTGTAATGCCGCTCTCTTTAGCCTTATCGTCTTTCTCGTCCATAAGCTTCATTACCTGTGCAAAACCTACGGTTCCGATTACAAACGGAATAAACTTTACGCCACCGAGAAGATATACGTTGCCGAAGTTGAATCTAGGTGAACCAGACTGCAAGTCCATACCGATGGATGCAACGAGAATACCGAGAAGAGTCAAAACAACACCATTTGTAGGGTTAGATCCCACAAGCCATCCGATACTTGTCATAGCAACAAGAAGAAGGATAGTCATTTCAGCAGGACCGAAGTGGAGACCTGCGTCAGCAAGTGCAGGGCCTAGGAATGCCAAGATGATCATTCCGATGGTTCCACCTATACAAGAAGCAAGGTTTGCTGTAAAGAGCGCCTGTCCTGGTCTCTTTTTTACAGTTGCCATAGGGTAACCGTCGAGAGCTGTCATAACTGCAGGGCTGTCACCAGGAATATTCAAAAGAATAGCTGAGAATGCTCCGCCATACATGTTTGAATAATAGAGTGCACCCAAAAGAACGATAGCTGTTGTAGGGTTGAACTTATATGTAAGTGGAAGAAGAAGTGCAACACCTGCAAGGCTTCCGATTCCAGGCATAGCGCCTACGATAAGTCCCAAGAAAGCTCCCAAGAGACATGCTCCGATATTCTGGAGTGTGAATACTACCTGGAAACCATGAAAAAGAAGTGCAAAATTTTCCATACGATTCTACTCCTTTAACCGAAGATCAATTCACCCAAGAAACCGATTGGAAATTGGATGTCAAGCCAAATTCTGAAGCATCCGATGACTATGAATGCTACGATTGCCAAAGCAATGAGAGTTGTAAGCCAGCTCTGCTTTTCATATAACTTGAGCCACAGGAATACAAAAATCAGAAGAGATGGAATCATTCCGATTACGTATGTAGCTGCAATAATGAGGAGAACAGCTCCAGGAACATACCAGTTTATCAGCTTAAACTCTGCGTTAGGGCTCCTAAGACCGTTAATGAAAGCCAAAACAGAAAGAGCTATGAGGGCCACCGAAATAATTCCAGGGAAGAATCCTTTTGTAGGTTTCATTGCCGTGCTGTCCCAGAAGCCATACTGACCGAAAGAGATTACAGCAAATAACACTCCTACTGCCAGTGTAACAACTGGAACCAGAATCTTACTTGGAATCTTGACGGTCTTCTTATCGTCGAACTTCATATTATTCCTCTCCCTTAAGGTGTCTTGCCATTCTGGAGCACATCTTAACAGCGTTTTCAAAAGCACTAGTCTTTACAATACCCTTTCCTGCAATGTCATAAGCAGTTCCATGGGCACATGTTACGATTGGACATGGAAGTCCGCCGGCAATTGTAATTCCCTGATCAAATCCCTTGAGTTTGAGAGCAATCTGTCCCTGATCGTGGTACATTGTCACAACTGCATCGAAGTCTCCTCTGAATGCCTTGATGAATGTAATGTCTGATGGATATGGACCGGAAGCATTGATGCCTCTCTTCTTTGCTTCTTCAATAGCTGGAGTGATGATATCGATCTCCTCTCTTCCGCAAAGTCCATTTTCACCTGCATGTGGGTTGAGTGCGCAGAGAGCGAGACGAGGCTCTTTTATACCGCTGTTTCTGAGAGAAACGTCAGCAAGAGTGATAGCTCTCAAGATTTTTTCCACTGAAAGGGCATCTGCAACTTCCTTGATTGGAATATGGCTTGTCGTTCTTGTTGTCCAAAGTTCTCCACATACGTTGATTTCTCCAAATGGAGCTGTGTGGTTGAATTCATGGGCGAGGAGGTGATGCTCAGACTCGAATGGGCATCCTGCTTTCTTCATTCCTGCCTTGTTAAGAGGGCCGAAGCAGAATCCTTCAATTTTCTTTTCTTTGTAAAGCTCGACTGCATATGTAAGCATATCCAAGTTTGCTTTTCCACACTCAACAGTCAGTTCACCAAGAGGAGCATCTTTAGGATCAAGGTTCTTTCTGTCCAACATTGGATAATCTTCGCCTTCGTTCCAAGATGCTTCTTCAATTGAATCGACTACCTTGACACTTGCATCGACACCCTTATATCCAAGAGCACGATCTAAAATCCTTTTGTCTCCGATGATGACTGGTCTGCAGAGAGTATCGAAAAACCTTCTTCCAATAAGATCAGCTACGATTTCAGGTCCTACACCTGCACCATCTCCAAGAAGTATTGCAACAATTGGTCTGTACATGATTTTCTCCTTTTGCATTTACATACTTGAAATAACCATGCCAATTTCTTAATTGTATACAATTTTTCTTGTTAATTTCTTTTAATCACGCTATTTGCAAAATCGATAACAAAACAATACAAAAAAGACTAAAAAACTTGAATGTTTCAAATATTGTTTCAATTAATGTTTCAACATGTTTCATGAATCATTTATGTTAACACTTTGAAACATTATTAAACCGTTTTAGTTACTCTTTGTTTCACCCTTTATTATTCGAATTGATACTCTTAAACTTTCTCCAAAGAGTTGTCCTTGATATTCCTACAGATGCGGCAAAATCATTCAATGTCATTCCCGACATTGCAAACTCCCTATACAACTCTTCTGAGGATTTGGCTTTTTCTTTCATTCCCGGCGTTTCTTCAGGTTTCTCCCCTTCATCCATATCGATTTCCCTTATGGTATCGAGAGAGATGTTTTTAGACATACTGAAGATTACTGCTCTTTCCGCTACATTTCTCAGCTCCCTGATATTTCCTGGCCATGAATACTTTTTTAAGTCTTCCATGGCATCCCTCTCCACCATGGGTTCCACAATATTCAACGCCTTACTCTTCTTCTCCACGAAACGCTTGAATATCAGAGGAATATCTTCTCTTCTTTCTCTTAAGGGCGGAATATGGATGGCAAGCAAGTTGATTCTGTAGTATAGGTCTCTTCTGAATAGACCTTTTTCAATCAGATCCGGAATATTCTGGTTTGTTGCGCTCATTATTCTCACATCCACAGGAATATACTCGTCGCCACCGATCTTTCTTATTTCTCTTTCCTGAATCACCCTCAGAAGCTTAGCCTGAAACCTAATGGGCATCTCCCCTATTTCATCAAGAAAGATAGTCCCCCCTTGAGCCAATTCGAAAAGCCCTGTTTTTCCTCCCTTGCTTGCACCTGTAAAAGCTCCTTCCGTGTACCCGAAAAGCTCAGACTCCAAAAGCTGCTCAGAGAGTGCAGCACAGTTTACCGCTACAAACGGTTTGTCTCTACGTGGACTTGCATTGTGCATAGATTGGACAAAAAGCTCTTTTCCTGTTCCTGTCTCTCCTGTCAGTAGAACATTTCCCTCCACCTTTGCATAACGGAGGGCTTTGGCGATCAGCTGTTTCATGACTACGTCTTCCGCCACAATATCCGAGAAGGAGTATTTTGCTATAAGACCTTTTTCCTGCAGTTTCCCCCTGACTTTTTTCTCTGTCCTTCTGATATCTTCAACTAACCTGAGAGATACATATGTAGCCCTCTTCTCCCCTTCCATTCTTACAGGATGCTCTGTTACAAGAACTGTGTGGTCCCCGATGTTCTGCACCAGCTCCACGTCTTCTTTTACTTTGTAAACACCTAAAGGAAAGAGTATGTCTGCATTTACTCCCTCAAGGCTCTCTTTTTTAAAGAAGGAGCAGGCGGCACTATTTGCAGCGATGACAAGCCCATCTTCATCAATGATCAAAATAGAGTCGGGGGTGTTGTCTACAAGAGACTGCATAAGAGCCAATCTTTTTCGTTCCCTATCAAGAATTCTTGCGGCGTTCAGTGCCTCACTGATCGAAGTCTCTATGGCGCTTTGTCCCGTTTTTATATGAACATACTTGTAGTTTTTTCTTTGGCAAATCCTCTTTAGTGTCAGTCCGCCGATAAATGCCTCGGAGCCCTCAGCCTTCATCTTTTCTATAGTCGAGTCCATTTCATCTTCATCGCTGACTTCTGCCATAGATATATCGATATTTGACAGCTTAGAAAGCATGGCCGCCGAGCATATGGAGGAAGAAGGAAGGATTAAACCTATTTTCTTTATATCAGGATAGGTCTCTCTTACTTCCAACAAAGCACTCGTCACATCAAAGGCATCCATTTTAATGTCTATGACAGTAAGCTCCGGATACTGACGCTTAATAGCCCGTCCCGTCATTCCCCTTACTACTATGATGTCGTAATCGGAGACTTTCTCCAGGGCTCTGGTATCAGTGCCATATAGAAAGGAAGTGGTAAAATGAACACGCGGTTCCTCTACTCCAGCTATTGTATCTTGATATAATGTCAAGAGTTCTTCGTATGGCACGATGACAAGTACTTTAATCATAGTGAGAATAATAACATATTGGTCTTCTAAGCTAAAGGAAAATATTTTTTTGCCGTTTTCTTCCTATACAAATATATTGAATACAAAACAGATACCACAACCATAAATAGTGAAACAGGAATTATGTATTTATTTACCTTCTCCTCGTTGTTGAAGGTACTGAGCACGTTGAGAAGAGAGTGTGTGATGATACAAGGAAGAATGCTTCCACTTTTCTTAAAGAGCATTACAAACATAAAACCCACAGATACTGCATATATAACAAAATAAAGATAGTCAACTACCACTAATATGACCCGAAAATGCTATACTCTGTTTTTAATCTCCAAGGCCCTCCCTACATAATCGGTCATTATACCGTCTGCACCTACAGACAATAGATATTCAATGTCTTCTTCGTCATTCACCGTCCAATATTGAATCGCCATATTATGACTATGCGCATAATTGATCACCCTGCTTGTTGCAAAGTTCACCCCGTACTTAAAATAGTTTTTTCCATAGAAGACCTGTAAAACAGATACAGGGGGCTGGTAGTTCTTCTTTCCCAGAAGTGCCGCCCAATAAAACTCCAAGGCCTCTTTGATACTTGCACTCCTTATGAGATCAGGATAATAATCCGATGCATATTCTGTTATTTCACTTTTAAATGTACCGAATATCACTCTATCCAGTAGGTTTATTTCTTTCAGTACAGAATAAAGGATATCAAGGGCCTTCTTTCCTTCCTCTCCTCCATTCTTTATTTCAATTATATACCTGAAATCTCCCTTTTCTTTTGAGTAATCTAAAAACTCTTCCAGTGTCAGAATTCTTAAAGAATCCGGAACGCTCTCTCCGTGTAGATCTTTATAAGGATAATTCCCCTCTTTATCTACAAAACTTACTCCAATATTCAGTTTCTTCAACTCATCAAGAGTCAGCTCCTCTGGTCTCAATCCTTCTTTTCCATAAATATAAAGACTATCTGTAGTCCTATCGAGAGTATCGTCATGTAGAAGTACCAGCCTGTCGTCCTTTGTTATATGGAGGTCCATTTCCAACACATCCGGCACATCGCTGCCCTTAAGACACAGCTCCAAGGCCATCAAAGACTCTTCAGGAGCATCGCCTCCCCCCATTCTATGACCTACTATTAAAGAATCTTTGACAATGAAAGGATTATCTGTATCAAAGGTCTTTATTTCCAGAGGGTTACTTTTAATTCTGGCGTGGATCATTAGAAATGAATAAATGACAGCTATAACTAAAATAATCACAATAAAGGCAGTGAGGAAGTTTTTCATATACACAAACTAGTATTGTTCAACAATCAGGACAACCGAGTTAAGTGTATTTTTCTTGAATTATCTTTCTCGTAAGAGAATTACTCTGTATTATTTACCTATGGCTAATACGGAAAGACTTGAAAGACTAAAAAGCATTCTCATTAAATCAAACGGCGTAGGCATAAAGGAACTCTCAAAAGAGCTTAACGTAACGGAGATGACGGTAAGAAGAGACCTGAAGTCTCTAATGGAGACAGGAGACGCCGTATTAATAAGAGGAGTCGCCGTGTACAGACCAAAGGCGATAAGTGTAGAAGCTCAAGTCTACTCCATTGAAGACGAAAAGAAAGTAATGAGAGAGGAGAAAGAGAGAATCGGGAAGAAAGCGGCAGAGATGCTGGAAGTCGGCGATGTAATCTTCATGGATGTGGGGACTACACTTGAGAAAATGGCCTCTTCTATTAGTGAAAACATGCAGATCACCGCCATGTGTTTTGCTGCAAATACTCTTTTCCAGCTTCAGAAGAAAAACATCAGCCAGATAATTATGGGTGGTGGATACTATCATCCTTCGTCGACGGTCTTCGAAAGTGAAGCTATGCTGCCTATAATGAACGGGCTGAGAGCAACAAAAGCCTTTATAGCCCCGGCTGCCGCAGATATGTCTTTAGGACTTACCTGCTCCGCTCCATACGACAAGACCATAAAGGAACTTGAAATAAAGAATTCTCAGAAACGAGTACTACTTCTCACTTCTAATAAATTCGGAAAAGTAAAATCTACACTCTTCGGCACTTGGGAGCAGGTGGATGCTGTCATAACAGACAAAGGCATAA